>NZ_LBBT01000330.1 GCF_001006285.1 Paraclostridium benzoelyticum | reverse complement strand
TTGTATTTTCTTGTATGTCGTTTTTTGTATACAAAATAATTATTTTGTTGTATAATTGTTAAAGTTGTGTATTTATAAAATTTTTTAATTATTTATAATATTTTTTATATTAGGAGGAATTTTAAATGAGCGATAAAAAAATGCTTACACCTGCTGAAGTTGCTGAATACACTTTACATGCAGGAATAAAAAAAGCGACTACTCCAACTAAAAAAGTTTTAGTTTCTGCATTTTTAGCTGGAATGTATATAGCTTTAGGAGCTTTAGGTTCTATTGCTGCATCATATAACTTACTAGCTAACCCAGCTACTTACGGATTAGGTAAAATGGTCGCTGGACTTATGTTCCCTGCAGGTCTAGTACTTATATTAATAGCAGGTGGAGACTTATTTACAAGTAATATTCTTATAACATTAGCAGCTTTAAAGAAAAAAGTAACTTGGGGCCAAACTATTAAAAACTGGTCTTTAGTTTGGATCGGAAACTTAATAGGTGCTGCTTTTGCTGCTGCTTTAGTTGCTAAGTCTGGTGTATTTGATTGGAGCAATGGGTTGTACGGTGGAGTTGTTATAAAAACTGCTGTTGGTAAATCAAATATAGAATTTTTTGCAGCTATAGCTTCAGGGGTAGTATGTAACTTATTAGTTTGCGCTACTGTTTGGGCTTCTTATGCAGCTAAGTCTGTTTCAGGAAAAGTAATGATGGGTTGGTTAGGAATATTCGTATTCGTATGTATAGGGGTAGAACACGTTGTTGCTAACATGGGATATTTATTAGCTGGTTTAATAGTTAAATTAAACCCAACATATTTAGAAGCAGCTCATAAAACTTTAGCTGATGTTGCAAACTTTAATTTTGGCAATGTTTTATTACATAACTTCCTACCTGTTACTATAGGTAACATAATAGGTGGTATGGTAATCGCAGGATCTTACTACTTCTTATTCATGAGTAAAAGCGAAAATTAATATTATATATTTCAGACCCTCTTATTATATGTAAGAGGGTTTTTATATGGTTAAATATTTGCCTTTTTGTTATAATTAATATAATTATCCAATTGCGTAAAATGCATTTCAAGGAGGGGATTATCATTTTATCCGTAATTTTTTCATATGAATTTTTAGTAATAGCTCTATATGTGATTAACTTTTTAGTCATTCTTAATATGATATTTAGAGAAAGAAGAAGTATAGAATCTTCAGTTGCTTGGATTTTAATTTTAACAATAGTTCCTCCAGCAGGTTTTGTTTTATATACAGTGTTTGGTCGAAAAATGAATAAAGTTAACATGTTCAAATTAAAAAAAGAGGAAGATAAAAAATTAAAAAGTAGGATGATTGAATCTACAGATTTCTTACAATACTCTGAGCGATTTGAACCTAGTATAGCGGAACATAGAGATATGATTTACTCTTTAGCTACCTTAAATAGTGCCCCCTATACTACAAATAATAAAGTTTCAATCTATACTGATGGTTACGAATTCTTTGATGAACTAAAAGATCAGTTAAAAAAAGCAAAAAAATATATTCATATTGAATTCTATATTTTTAAAGACGACGGAATAGGAAATGAAATTTTAGATATTCTTATTGAAAAACTTTCTGAAGGTGTAGAGGTTAGACTTTTGTATGATACAGTTGGGAGTAGACTTTTATCTGAAAAAGGAATTCAAAAACTAAGAAAATCTGGAGGTAAGATCGGAGCTTTCTTCCCTTCATTCTTAAAGATAATAAACTTCAACTTAAACTTTAGAAATCACCGTAAAATAGTTGTAATCGACGGCGAAGTAGGATTTGTTGGTGGATTTAATGTCGGGGATGAGTACTTAGGAAAAGATCCTAAGTTTGGTTACTGGAGAGATACTCATACTAAAATAGTAGGATCTGCAGTAAATGATTTAAATCTTAGATTTATGATGGACTGGAGATATACTACACATGAAGATATTAGTTTTACTAAGTATTTAAATGATGATATTAATCCGTATAACGGCAATGTAGGAATACAAATAGTTAATAGTGGTCCTGATTTATCAGAAATAGACGAAATTAAATATGGATACTTAAAAATGATTCAAAAAGCTAAAAAATATTTATATATCCAATCTCCATATCTTATATTAAATAGTTCTTTGCTTGATGCTCTAAAAATAGCATGTTTATCTGGTGTAGATGTAAGAATAATGATTCCTTCTAAACCAGATCATCCATTTGTATATTGGGCAAGCTATTCTTATGCTGGAGAACTTTTAAAATTTGGAGCTAAAATTTATACTTATGATAAAAATGCTTTTCTTCATTCAAAAACAGTGGTTATAGATGACTCAATTTGTTCTATAGGTACTGCAAATATGGATATTCGTAGTTTTGAACTTAATTTTGAAGTCAATGCATTTATGTATTGCTCTGATGTTGCAATTAAACAAAAAGAGATATTTGAAGAAGATATAGAGAAATGTGTACAAGTAACTCAAGAAATGTATGATAACAGATCTAGAGTTATTCAGTTTAAAGAATCTATATCAAGACTTCTATCTCCTGTTTTATAAAACAAAAACACCTAAAATAAATATATTATTTTGGGTGTTTTATTTTATTTTTTGTTATTTTTTTATTTTTTGAAAATTTAGAAATTTGCTAAAAACTTTATAGTAAATACGCTATAATATGTATATCACGACAAATATATTAATATATTATAAAAATAAAGTTTTAGTTTAATATCAAGGAGGTTCTGTATGTGTAGATGTTCTCAATGTAACAATGATGTATTTGAAGAATTAGATGAATTTATAGATTCTTTACCTACTAAAAAAGGGGCTCTAATCCAAGTTTTGCACCATGCACAAGGTCTATTTGGTTATTTACCAAAAGAAGTGCAGCTTCATATTGCAAAAAAATTGGATGTATCTCCAGCTAAAGTTTATGGTGTTGTAAGTTTTTACTCTTACTTTACCACTGAACAAAAAGGTGAATATAAAATAAGCGTCTGTCTAGGTACGGTTTGTTTTGTAAAAGGTGCAGACAAAATACTTGCTGAATTTGAAAAACAATTGGGGATTAAATCTGGGGAAACTACATCTGACCTTATGTTCTCTCTTGAAGGTCTTAGATGTGTTGGAGCTTGCGGCCTAGCTCCTGTAGTTGTTGTAAATGGAAAAGTTTATGGTCAAGTTAAGGTTGATCAAGTAAAAGATATAATAGCTGAATATAAACAAATAGAAGCTACTTGTTAATTAAGGGGGAAGGGAATAGATGAGTAAAATAAAGTCATTTAATGAGTTAAGAGATCTAATCGATGAATTAAAGCCAAATTTATCTTTAAGAAATAATACAATCCAGGAAAATAGTAAAAAAGAATTACTAGTTTGTGGAGATACAGGCTGTAGAGCTGCAAATAGTATGCCTATAATCGATAGTTTGAAATCCGAAATAAAAAATGCAGGCTTAGAAGATATTGTGAGTGTATCTTTAACAGGTTGTTTTGGTTTTTGTGCTCAAGGTCCAATTATTAAGGTTTATCCTGATAACGTTTTCTATATAAAGGTTAGTGCCGATGATGCCAAAGAAATTGTTCAAGAACATTTAGTAAAAGGAAATGTGGTAGATAGATTGTTGTATTTGGAAGCTTCAGAAAATAAAAAGGTACATGCTTCTGAGGATATTTCTTTTTATAAACAACAAATGCGTATAGCTCTACATAATTGTGGATACATAAATCCTGAAAAAGTTGAAGATTATATAGCAAACGCTGGTTATTTAACGCTTGGTAAATGTATAACTGAGTTAACACCTGAACAAGTTATAGAAGAAGTAAAAGTTTCAGGACTTAGAGGTAGAGGCGGTGCAGGGTTCCCAACAGGAATAAAATGGGAAGCTACTAGAAAATCTATCTCTGATCAAAAGTATGTTGTTTGTAATGCAGATGAAGGTGATCCTGGTGCATTTATGGATAGATCTATATTAGAAGGAGACCCCCATAAAGTTCTAGAGGCTATGGCTATTTGTGGTTATGCAGTAGGTTCAGATACTGGTTATATTTATATAAGAGCTGAATATCCGCTTGCTATAGAAAGACTTCAACTAGCTATATCTCAAGCTAAAAATTTAGGACTTCTTGGTGATAATATATTAGGAACTGATTTTAACTTTAATATAGAACTTAAATACGGAGCTGGTGCATTCGTCTGTGGTGAAGGTACAGCGTTAATGAGATCAATAGAAGGTAATCGTGGAGAGCCTAGAATGAAAACTTATAGCTCAACTAAAAAAGGTCTTTGGGATGTTCCAACTTGTGCAAATAACGTTGAGACTTTTGCCAATATACCTCCTATTTTGAGCAATGGCGGTAATTGGTATAAAAATATAGGAACTGAGAAATCTTCTGGAACTAAAGTTTTTGCTCTTGGAGGAAAGATACATAATGTAGGACTTGTTGAAATACCAATGGGTACAACTCTAAGAGATGTAATATATAATATAGGCGGTGGTATACCGGATGGTCGAGAGTTTAAAGCAGTACTTACAGGTGGTCCATCTGGAGGTTGTATTCCTTCTGATTACTTAGATACTCCTATAGATTTTGATAATTTAAGTAATCTAGGTTCTATGATGGGTTCAGGAGGTATGCTTATTTTAGATGATACTGACTGTATGGTCGATATCGCCAAGTTCTTCTTAGGATTCACAGTCGAAGAATCTTGCGGTAAATGTACACCTTGTCGTATAGGTAATAAGAGACTACTTGAAATATTAACAAAAATAACAGATGGAAAAGGTACGGAACAAGATTTAATAGATTTAGAAAATTTATCTAAAACTATAGTAAGTACATCTTTATGTGGATTAGGAAAATCTGCTCCTAACCCAGTTCTAAGTACTCTTAACTATTTCTATGATGAATATAAATCTCATGTTATTGATAAAAAATGTCCTTCTGGCAAATGCCAAGCACTATTAAACTTTGTTATAACTGATTCATGTATAGGGTGTACAAAATGTTCTAAAGTTTGCCCTGCTGGATGTATATCTGGTTCAGTTAAAGAAAAGCATGAAATAGATGTATCAAAATGTTTGAAATGTGGAGCTTGCATGGACAACTGTAAATTTAATGCAATAATTAAGAGATAAGGGGGATAATCGATGAGTCTAGTTAATTTAACTATAAATGGTAAAAATATATCTGTTGAGAACGAAACTACAATACTTGATGCAGCT
Source organism: Paraclostridium benzoelyticum (assembly GCF_001006285.1). Taxonomy (GTDB): domain Bacteria; phylum Bacillota; class Clostridia; order Peptostreptococcales; family Peptostreptococcaceae; genus Paraclostridium; species Paraclostridium benzoelyticum. The sequence goes on along the minus strand of NZ_LBBT01000330.1, from coordinate 6,789 downwards.
AAAAAATTAAATATAAAAATTCCAACATTATGTCATCTTCATATGGATGAAATAAATATGCATAATAAATGCGCTTCTTGCCGTGTATGTATGGTTGATACTAAAAGAGGTTTAGTACCTGCTTGTGCTACTAATGTTAAGGAAGGTATGGAAGTTCAAACTAATACTCCTCGTGCTTTAAATGCAAGAAGAACTGTAGTTGAACTTTTATTGTCAGACCATCCTCAAGATTGTTTGGTTTGTGATAAAAATAGAAATTGCGAACTTCAAACTATCGCTCATGACTTAGGGGTAAGAAATATAACTTATCAAGGTGAAAAAACTAATTTAGGAATTGATAATTCTAGTAAGTCTATAGTTAAAAACCATGATAAATGTATACTTTGCAGAAGATGCGAAACTATGTGTAGTGAAATACAAAAGGTAGGAGTTTTATCAGGAGTTAATCGTGGATTTGAAACTATGGTATCTACATTCTTTAACGAAGATATGGCTAAAACTAACTGTTCTTTCTGCGGGCAATGCATTGCTGTCTGTCCTACAGGAGCATTATCTGAAGTTAATAATATAGATTTAGTTTGGAATGAAATTAATAACCCTAAAAAGACAACAGTGGTTCAAGTTGCTCCAGCTGTAAGAGTTGCTTTAGGTGAAGAATTTGGGCTTGCTCCAGGTACTATAACTACCGGAAAGATGATTTCTGCTCTTAAGTTATTAGGTTTTAAATATGTATTTGATACAAATTTTGCAGCTGATATAACTATACTTGAAGAGGCTTCTGAATTTATAAATAGATTAAAGGAAAATAAAAATTTACCAATTTTAACAAGTTGCTGCCCTGCTTGGATAAACTACTTAGAACACCACTATCCTGAATGTTTAAATTTAGCTTCTAGCTGTAAGTCTCCTCAAAACATGTTTGGAGCTATAGCTAAAAACTACTTTACTTCTAAAATAAATATATCTCCTAAAGATATAACTGTAGTTTCTGTTATGCCTTGTATCGCAAAAAAATATGAAGTTTCTAGAACTGAACTAGGAAATGATGGTATTTTAGACGTTGACGTATCTATCACTACTAGAGAACTTGCTAAAATGATAAAAGAATCTGGAATAGATTTTTTAAATTTAGATGATGAAAATTTCGATAATCCAATGGGCGAATCTACAGGTGCAGCCGATATATTCGGTACTACAGGAGGCGTATTAGAAGCTGCTCTTCGTACATCTTACGAATGGGTTACTGGTCAAGAACTAGAAAGTTTAGATTTTAAATCTGTTAGAGGTCTTGATGGAATAAAAGAAGCTAGTATTACTATTGGAGACTCAATAATAAATGTTTGCGCTGCTAGTAGTTTAGGAAATGCAAAGAAAATAATGGATGATGTTAAAGCTGGTAATTCTAAGTATCACATAATAGAAATAATGGCTTGTCCTGGAGGATGTATAGCAGGAGCAGGTCAACCGTATCACCGTGGAGATTATTCTATAGTTAAATCAAGATCTGAAGGGTTATACAATATAGATTCTAATAAAGAAATCCGTAAATCGCATAAAAACCCTGCAGTAAATACACTATATGATGAGTTTTTAGGCAATCCATGTGGCGATTTAGCTCATAAATATCTTCATACTCACTACTTCGATAAAAGCAACTTTTTCGAATGTGATGAAGAATTAGCTAAAGCTACTGAATAGTAAATTCGCTTATATTAAATATAAAAATAAATAAGGTGTGACAAATCGTCACACCTTATTTATTTTTATCTATTAAAGTAGCTAGCTTCTTTGTGAACTCTTTTGCTGCATCATATCCCATGCGCTTTTGTCTAAAGTTCATAGCTGCAACTTCTAAAATCATAGCTGTATTTCTTCCAGGTTTAACTGGAACTATTAGTTTTTCTACATCTATTCCTAATATTTCTTCATACTCTTTATCTAATCCTAATCTATCATAATAAGTTTTATCATTCCAAGATTCTAATCTTATAACTAAATCTATAACCTTAGAATCTTTAACAGCACCTATTCCATACATACTTCTTACATCTATTATACCTATGCCTCTTATTTCCATAAAGTGTCTTAATACTTCTGGAGCTTGTCCCATAAGTATGTTCTCATCAACTTTAGTTATTTCTACTGCATCATCTGCTATTAATCTATGTCCTCTTTGAACTAGTTCTAAAGCTGTTTCTGATTTACCAACACTACTTTCCCCTCTTATTAACACTCCAACGCCAAATACATCAACTAAAACCCCATGTATAGTAGTTGTAGGAGATAATTTTGAGTCTAGGTAATTAGATAATTTATTTATCAATCTTGTAGTATTACGCTTTGTTGCTAAAACTACTCTATTATGTTTTTTAGCCATTTCTATAACATCATCTTTTACTGTTAAACCCCTAGAAACTATTAACGCTGGAACTTCATAACTAAAAAATTTATCTAGAACCGATCTTCTCACATTCTTATCCATATGACTAAAATAAGTATATTCTGTTCTCCCTACTATCTGGATTCTATCGTAAGTAAAGTGTTCAAAATAACCTGCAAACTGTAATCCTGGTCTGTGTATATCTTGATAGTGAACATAATATTCTACATCATCCGGCAAATTTACTACTTCTAAATCTAAATCTTCTATTAATTGCCTAATTGAAACTGACTTTTCACTTCTCTCATTATCTATTTCCATTGTGTGATTTACTCCTTTATAAAAGTTATTTGTTGTTAAAAAATTTAAATACACTTTCTGCTGAAGACTTATTCATTCCCTCTACTTCTAATAAATCTTCGAAACTAGCAACTTTTACTTCTTCTATGCTTTTAAAGTGACTCAATAATGCTTTTTTTCTTTTTTCTCCTATTCCTTGTATATCATCTAACACTGATTTTGTCAAAGATTTATTCCTTAAACTTCTATGATATGAAATAGCATAGTTGTGAACCTCTTCTTGTATGCTTGCTACAAATCTATACAAATTAGATGTTTTATCGAGTTCTATTTCTTTTTCCTGGGAAATTAATCCTTTTGTTCTATGTTTATCGTCTTTATACATTCCCCATAGAGGAATATTGACACCATATCTGTCTAAAACTTTTTTAACTGCGCTTACTTGACCTTTTCCTCCATCTAACAGTATTAAATTTGGAAAATTTTCATACTTTATTCTTCTTTCGACTATCTCTGCCATAGAGTCATAATCATTTGGACCTTCAACTGTTTTTATTTTATATCTTCTATACTCTTTTTTATCCTTTTTACCATCTGTAAATACAACCATTGATCCAATAGAATCTACACCTTGTATATTTGATATATCAAATGATTCTATTCTTTTTGGTGTATCTTTTAATCCCAAAATATTCTTAAGTTCTTCAAGAGCACCTATACTCTTTTGATACTTTAATTTATTTAGGTTTGAGAACTTTTCTAGATATTCAATAGCATTTTTTCTAACCATTTCTATCAAGTTCTTCTTGTCCCCCTTCTGAGGAACCTTTATATTTACCTTTTGACCTTTTTTATCTGTTAACCATTCTTCTAAAACAAAACTATCTTCTATCTCATCTTCTATTATAATTTCTTTAGGTATATAATCTTGAGATATATAAAACTGTTTAACAAAAGATGATAAAATAGATTTACGAGAACTATCTATAACACCTTCTAAAATAAAGTGTTCTCTGCCTACTATTTTTCCATTTCTTATAAAAAACACTTGTACACAAGCTTCGTCATGCGCTCTCGCCATAGCTATTATATCTTGATTTAAATCTGAAGTTCCTGAGTCTATTTTTTGTTTTTGAACCATATCTTCTAAACTTCTAATTTTATCTCTATAAATTGCTGCATCTTCAAAGTTAAAATCCATTGCACATTTATTCATCTTTTCTTTTAAAATTTCTATTAATCTTTCTTCTTTACCAGATAAAAATAAAATTACTTCCTCTATCATTTTATTGTATTCTTCTTTACTTACTTCACCTGTACATGGTCCTATACACTTTTTAATATGTTTATTTAAACATGGACGAACTTTATTTGCTATTGCTTTTTCTATATCTATATTACATGTTCTTATAGGATAAGTATTTCTTATTATCTCAAGAGTATCATTTACAGCAGTTATATTTGTATATGGCCCAAAATATTTAGCCTTATCCTTTAAAACCTTTCTTACTTTTAAAACCCTTGGATAATCTTCATTTACTGTTACTTTTATATATGGGTATGTCTTATCATCCCTAAGAAGCACATTGTACTTAGGTCTGTATTGCTTTATTAAGTTACATTCTAAAATCAACGCTTCTAATTCTGAATCAGTTATTATATATTCAAATTTGGCAATGTTCTTTACCATTGATTTTACTTTCGATGTATGATTTTTAGAAGATTGGAAGTATTGCCTTACTCTATTTTTAAGAGATATAGCTTTTCCAACATATATAATCTTATCATTTTCATTTTTCATTAAATAAACCCCAGGTTCTGCTGGAAGCTTTTTTAACTGTTCTTGTATATCAAACATTATTTCACCTCGGCTTTAATTTATAATAAAATTATACCCTAAATCACATTCAAATAATAAGATATTTAAAGTAAGTCTTAAAATAATTAAAGAAGGATAAATACAAATTTTTATAACTTTAAAAGCCTTTTGTAGCTTAAAGTCCATCTTATATTTATCCTTCTAATTTAAATTATTTTATATTCAATTTTTTTATTTCTTTGCTTTTCCTCCATTAACTTGTAAGAAATATGTTCCTGCATCTTCTCTTGTTTTAAACTCTGGAGAATCTTTGTATTTATCAACATTTTCAGAAGTTAATCCTACTATATCTATAGATCCTGTTTCATATAAATTAAGAGCTGCATTCGGATCTTTAACTATCTTAGTATTTACTTTATCTATCTTAACTGAGCTTGCATCCCAATAATCTGGATTTTTACTCATTGTAAATACATCTTCTATTTTCCAAGTACTTAATGTAAATGGTCCATTATAGTATATCTTATCTGCTGCAGTTCCGTATTCACTTCCAAATTCTTTTACAGCTTTTTCATTTTGTGGTAAGAATGATTTGAAGAACATTAAACTATCGAAGTAGTGAACTGGTCTTACTAAATCTACTTTTAATGTATAATCATCTACTGCTTTTATTCCTACACCATCTGCATTATCTGTTTTTCCTAGATTAAAATCTTTAGCTCCTACTATATCATACATAATGAATCCATAAGTTGATGCTGTAGCTGGGTCTAAAGTTCTCTTCCAAGAATATTCAAAGTCTTTAGCTGTTACTGGGTCTCCATTTGACCATTTAGCATCTTTTCTTAGATGGAAAGTCCATGATTTACCATCTTCTGATTTTTCCCATTTCTCCGCAGTTCCTGGAATTAGCTTACCGTCTTTGTCTTGTTTAACTAATCCTTCCATAGTATTCATCAATACTTCTGATGAAACTGTATCTGTAGCTTTACTTATATCCAATGTAGGAATATCTGATGCAAGAGATAAGTTAAGTTCTTTTTTACCTTCTCCTAATTCTACCCAATTATATATTGCCTGAACGCCAAATGACGGAGTAAGTCTTCCACTTACATATGGTTTTTGAAGATAAGATGCTCCTTTTTGGTAAAGAGGAGATAAAAATCCATCTTCTAACATAAGTTTTTCAGCCTTTGCATATTTTTCCCAACTTTCTTTTTGACTTCCAGCTGTTTTACCTTCTTCTATAAGTTTATCGTATTCTGGACTACTATATCCTGTATTTTTAGCATATTGTAACCCACTTTGCATAGTCTCTAAGAATGTTAATGGGTCTGGGTAATCTGGTGACCATCCTGAATGTGTAAGTTGAAATTCTCCTTTTTCTTCTAATGCAAGTTTTTGTTTAAATGGCTGTACTTTTATCTCTACTTTTAATCCTGGCAATGCATTTTGAAGTTCTGCTTGCATAAATTCAACTTCTTTTTTAGCACTTTCTGACTCGAATGATAATAATTCTAGAGTTACAGTATCAAATCCAACCTCTTCTTTAGCTTTTTCCCATAGTTTAGTAGCTTCTTCCTTATTGTATTTATAGCCCATCTCTCCAGCTACTTCTCTATAATCTTTACCATCTTCATTAAAAGCTAATTTTTCAGCAACTATATAATCAGCTGCTGTACATCCATTATTTATTATTGTTTCACATAGAGTTTCTTTATCTATAGCCATAGATATCGCTGCTCTTGCATTTTTGTTAGCAAGAACTTCATATGGATCTCCTGCTTCTCCACTTCCTGATGAGGAACCACCACTGTTACTACATCCAACCATACTCATTACAGTTATTGCTGCAGTAGCACTCATTAAGGCCATTTTCTTTTTAAAAACCATTGAATTACCTCCCCAAATAAGTTAATTTTTAAGTACTTTTGTGATAGTGCATATATATGTTTTTATATTATATGTGCCTAAATTTGTCCTTAATTCCTAAATTTGTATTTTTATAAAAACCTGATTTGCTTGATATCTTCTTCATGCCTTAACATACTAAGTCTATTGTTAAAATTTTTTACACGCTTTACTATAATATCTCTCCCCCTTATTGGTTTCTGTTACCATATTGTTTATTAATTTACATTATAGGATAATTTTTTTAAAATGTCATTATTTTTTGAATATTTATTTTTTAGACAAAAAATTTTTTTGTCATGCAAATAATATTTTTTATGTTTATATTAATTATATTAATATAGTTAAACTTTATTCAGCAAAATCCTTTAATTAAATT
>NZ_LBBT01000329.1 GCF_001006285.1 Paraclostridium benzoelyticum | reverse complement strand
ATTAGTATTCTATAAAATTATATATTAAAATATTATAAGTATAGATGATGAATATAAAAAGATTTATAATATTTAAAGAGATTTACTTTAATTAAGGAGGGTTAGTATGGAATCTTTATCTATAAAAGAACTAATTATAGCAACTAAAGGTACATTGGTAAAAGGTAATGAATTAGATGAAATACAAAATATAGTTATAGATAGTAGAAAATCAAAATCTACGGATGTATTTATAGCTATAATAGGTGAAAGCCTAGACGGACATAAATTTATGCAGTCAGCATATGAAAATGGATGTAAAACTTTTATAAAAAACAGAAGTAATAGCATAAAATTTGAAAGTTCGGATATAAATTTAATAGAAGTAGAAGATACAACGAAAGCTCTTGGAGATATAGCGAATTTTTATAAATGTAAGTTTGAAATACCATATATTGGAGTTACAGGTAGTGTCGGAAAAACTACAACAAAAGACATGATATATGCAGCTATATCAACAAAATTAAATACTCTAAAGAATGAAGGAAATTTTAACAATCATATAGGAGTTCCTCTTACACTGTTCAATTTAAACTCTATCCATGATTGCGCAATAATAGAAATGGGAATGTCTCATTTTAACGAAATAGAGTATTTAGCTAATATGGTTAATCCTAAGATAGGAGTAATATCAAATATAGGGTTATCTCATATAGAAAATTTAGGATCTCAAGAAGGAATATTAAATGCTAAGCTAGAAATCACTTCAAACTTTGACGAATCTAACACTCTAATAGTAAATGGAGACGATGAATATCTAAAAAAAATATGCAAAGATGAATTAAATTATGATTTAAAAACTTTTGGATTTGACTACAATAATGATATATATTGTACAGAGTACTCTATAGGAGAAGAAGAACTAAGCTTTACATGTATTATAAATAACAAGAAAGAAGAGATATATATACCTACAGTTGGAAAACATAATATATACAATGCAATGGCAGCTATACTTGTAGGATTAAGCTTAGAAATGGATTTAAAAGATATAAAAGAAGGTCTTAAAAACTTCAAAGCAAGTAAGATGAGATTGGATATTATTAAAAAAGATGATTTAACAATAATAAATGATGCATATAATGCAAGCCCAGATTCTATGAAAGCTGCATTAGATATATTAGGAAGATATGAAAAAAGAAGAGTAGCAATACTTGGAGATATGTTTGAGATGGGAGAACATTCAGAATATGGTCATAGACTTGTAGGAGGATATGCAAAAGAAAATGTAGATGTTTTAATAACAATAGGAGAAAGCTCAAAGTTTATAAGTGATGAAGCAATTAAACTAGCTTTAAATAGTTCTAATGTGTACCATTTTGACAATAAAGAAATAGCAATCGAGAAATTAAGTGATATAATAAATAAGGATGACGTAGTTTTAGTTAAGGCGTCTAGAGGTATGCAATTAGAAAATATAGTACAATATTTAAGCAGGTAGACAATAATTAAGAAATAGCCAGCAAGGGAGAGGAGTTATATTATGTTAGGAATAACACAACTTACGTATACAGCGATGATTTCATTTCTAATAGTGATTATACTAGGACCGATTTTTATACCTATGTTAACTAAGTTTAAGTTCGGTCAAACTGTAAGAGATGATGGACCACAGACACATTTACAAAAAAATGGAACACCTACAATGGGTGGTATAATGATGATAGTAGCAATACTAGTTACAGTTCTTACAAGAACAAAAGTAAGCTCAGATATGACAATGGGGCTTTTATGTATAACAGGATTTGGGTTTGTAGGATTTGTAGATGATTTTTTAAAGATTAAATTTAAAAGATCATTAGGATTAAAAGCATATCAAAAGATTTTATTACAAATTGCTTTAGCAACACTTTTAGCATATTATCAATATACTAATTCACCAAGTGCTGCTCAATTATTAATACCATTTACAAGTTTTACAATTAATTTAGGGCCTTTATATGTACCTGTTATGGTATTTGTAATACTTGGAACTGTAAATGCAGTAAACTTAACAGATGGGTTAGATGGATTAGCATCAGGAATCACTGTTATAGTATCAGGATTCTTTATGTTACTTGCAGCTAATTATGGATATACAGATGTAGCTATACTAGCAGCAGCTACAGTAGGTGCATGTATAGGATTCTTAGGATTCAACTCATATCCTGCAAGAGTGTTTATGGGTGATACAGGATCTATGGCATTAGGAGGGGCTGTTATTTCATTTGCAGTACTTACAAATAATGTCCTTATAATACCTATAGTTGGAGGTATTTATTTCGCAGAAGCTATATCTGTTATACTTCAAGTAGGTTCTTATAAACTAAGAAAGAAAAGAATATTCAAAATGGCACCTATACATCATCACTTTGAGCAATGTGGATGGCCTGAAACAAAAGTTATATTTGTATTCTGGATAACATCTATAGTATTAGCTTGGATAGGTATAATAGCAGTATTCTAATTTACGGGGGTTAGGACAATGGATTTAAAAAATAAAAATGTCTTACTTGTAGGACTAGCAAAAACTGGCGTATCAACTATAAAAAAATTAAATAAATTAGGTGCAAATATCATAGTAAATGATATAAAACCTAAGGAAAAATTAGAAGGAATAATAGAAGAAATAGATAATTTAGATAATATAGAATATGTTTTAGGTAAACACCTTGAAAGCATAGAAAACATAGATTTAACTATAGTATCTCCTGGAGTTCCCTTAGACTTGCCTTTTATAGAAAAAATAAAATCTGAAGGCATTAAAATAATAGGAGAAGTTGAATTAGCATATAAATTATCTAAAAACCCTACATTCATAGGAATAACAGGAACAAATGGAAAAACTACTACTACTAGCTTAGTAGGAGAGATGTTTAAAAAAGCAAATAAAGATACATATATAGTTGGAAATATAGGTAATCCAGTTATAGACACTGTTGATTTAACTAATGAAAACTCATATCTTGTAACAGAGTTAAGTAGTTTCCAATTAGAAAGTATAGAAGACTTTAAACCTAAAGTAAGTACTATAATAAATATTACAGAAGATCATTTAAATAGACACCATACTATGGAAAACTATATAAATGCTAAAGCTAGAGTGTTTAAGAATCAAGACAAGACTGATTTTACTATACTAAACTATGATGATTCTATTGTTAGAGACTTAGGGAAAAACAGCAATGGAAATGTTTTATACTTCTCAATAAAAGAAGAAGTAAAGCAAGGTGCATATCTAGATAAAAATAACAATATAGTTATAAAGGTAGATGGTAAAGAATTAGTTCTTATGAATAAATCTGAATTGAGCTTACCAGGAAACCACAATTTAGAAAATGCTATGTCGGCTATTTTAATGGCATATGTATTAAATATTCATACTGACGTTATAATAGATACATTAAGAACATTTAAAGGTGTAGAGCATAGATTAGAGTTTGTTACAAATAAAGATGGTATTATGTTTGTAAATGACTCTAAAGGAACAAACCCAGATTCGACTATAAAAGCTATAACTTCATATGAAAAACCTATAGTTTTAATAGCTGGAGGATATGAAAAGCAAAGTGATTTTACTGAAATGATTAAATATGCAACTAAAAATGTAAAGGCTCTAGTCCTATTAGGACAGACTGCAGAAAAGATAGAAACAACTGCAAAAGAACATGGAATTGATAATATATCAAAAGTTAAAGATATGGAAGCTGCAGTAAAAAAAGCTTATGAAATAGCTGAATCAGGGGATGTAGTTTTATTATCACCAGCTTGTGCAAGTTGGGATATGTATCCAAACTTCGAGGCAAGAGGATTAGACTTCAAAGAGAATATATATAAATTATAGATATATAACCGGGAATGGAGGTAGGTCTAATTAATGCCTAAAGAGATAGTAAAGAAACGTGTTAGTAGGGGGATAAAAACTGATTTTGACAATGTGGTATTTTATACAACAATGTTATTAGTATTTATAGGAATCATAATGGTTTTTAGTGCTAGTTTTATACAATCTACATTTAAACTAGATGATTCCTATTTCTTTTTAAAAAGAAATATAATTTATGCAACCATAGGATTTATTGCTATGATTTTTACATCTAGGATAGACTATAGATTTTGGTATAAAAATGCAAAGATATTAGGAATAGTAGTTGTTATATTACTTCTATTAGTACTTTCACCTCTTGGAACTTCGTTAAATGGAGCTCAAAGATGGTTGGGTATTGGAGGTTTAACAGTACAACCAGCAGAGCTAGCTAAATTTGCAACTATAATAATAACTGCTAAATTAATAGAATTAAAGTACGATAAAATAAAATCTTTAACAAAAGGAGTTATACCACTTCTTATAATACCTAGTATTTTCTTTGTATTAATAATATTACAACCCAATTTATCAACTGCTGGAACAGTAATATTAGTTACTTTTGTAATGATATTTGTAGCAGGTATGGATATGAAAATTGTTTATGCTATGTTTGGTGCAGGAGTTGGATTATTTGCAGTAATGGTGTTAGCAGCTCCGTATAGACTTGCGCGTGTTACTTCATTTATAGACCCGTTTAAAGATCCTCTTGGAGCAGGATATCAAGTTATACAAGGACTGTATGCACTTGGATCAGGAGGACTATTTGGTCTTGGTCTAGGAAAAAGCAGACAAAAATACTTTTACATACCAGAACCACAAAATGATTTTATATTCGCAATAATAGGAGAAGAGCTTGGGCTTGTAGGGTGTGCAATAGTAATAATGCTATTTGTATTTTTAGTTTATAGATGTATAAGAATTGCAATAAAATGTCCTGATGTATTTTCATGTATGCTTGTTGTAGGTATCGGTGGGCAAATAGGGATTCAAGCAGCTTTAAATATAGCTGTTGCAACATCATCAATGCCTGTTACAGGAGTCGCCTTACCATTTATAAGTTATGGAGGAACCTCCCTTACGATATTTATGGCAGCAGTAGGGATTGTGCTTAATGTCTCTAAGCATGTAAAAATGAATTAGACAGGAGATGAAAGTTAATGAAAGTTTTATTATCTGGTGGAGGAACAGGAGGGCATGTATACCCTGCTATCGCCATAGCAAATAAGATAAAAGAAGAGAACCCAGATGCTGAAATAGTATTTGTAGGAACCGAAAAAGGAATAGAATCTGAAATAGTTCCTAAATATGGTTATGAACTAAGAACTGTTACAGTACAAGGGTTTAAAAGAAAAATAGATTTTGATAATGTTAAAAGAGTATTCAAATTATTTAAAGGATTAGAACAGTCAAGAAGGATTGTTAAAAAATTTAAGCCAGATGTTGTTATAGGAACTGGAGGATATGTTAGTGGACCTGTATTATTCAATGCATCTATGGGTAAAGTTCCAGCTATAATTCATGAGCAAAACTCTTTCCCTGGAGTTACTAATAAAATTTTAGCTAAAATGGTAACTAAAGTTTTAACTAGCTTTGAGGATTCTCATGTGAGATTCCCTGAAGAAACTAGAAATAAATTAGTACTTACAGGAAATCCGGTTAGAAAAGAGATTCTTATATCTAAAAAAAGTAATTCAAGAAGAAAGTTAGGAATACAAGAAGATAAAAAAATGGTTTTATGCTACGGAGGTAGTGGAGGATCAAGAAAAATAAATGATTCTATGAAGGTAGTAATAAGAAATCTTGTTAATGAAGATATAGCATTTATATATGCTACAGGTAAGAACTTCTATGATGGTTTTATGAGTGATATAAGTGACTTACAGTTAAAACCATATCAAAAGGTAGTACCATATTTAGAAGATATGGCAAGTGCATTAGCAGCTTGTGATATAGTTATAGGAAGTGCAGGTGCTATATCTTTAGCTGAGATAACAGCTCTTGGTAAACCATCTATAATAATACCTAAAGCCTATACAGCAGAAAATCACCAAGAATACAATGCGAAAAGTATAGAAAGCAAAGGTGCTGGAATAGCTATTTTAGAAAAAAATCTTACAGCTGAAACTTTAAATGATACAGTATTTAAATTATTAGGAGACAGAGATCTTTTAATAGATATGTCAAATGCGAGTAAAGAAATAGGTAAACCTGAAGCTATAGATATAATATATAAAGAAGTTATGGAAGTCTATAATAGAAACAATAAAAAGCCGAAAAAAGAGGCTAAAGTTGAAAGTAAAGATGAGAAAATAAGTGAAAATGAAGTAAAAGAAGTTAAGACAATCGGTATAAAAAATAAAAAGTAACATATTTCCCCTCTAGTACATAGTATTAAAAATATAAGAAGTTATATTTTAGGCTAAAAATACTTGCTACTAGGGGGGATACTTTTGTCAAAGTATATAATTAGTGGAGGCAACAAAGTAGAAGGTAGGCTGGATATAAGAGGAGCAAAAAACTCTGTATTGCCTATAATGGCTGCCTCTATACTAAATGAATCTGAAAATATAATAAAAAATATTCCAGATATATCAGATGTCCATGTAATGATTGATATATTGAAAAGCATAGGATGTAAAGTTGAATACAATGAGTATACTTTATATATAGATAGTAAAAATGTTAATGTAAACAGTGTTAAAGAAGAGTATATGAAAAAATTAAGATCATCCATTATAGTAATGGGGGCAATGATAGGTAGATTTAACAATATAAGTATAAGCTATCCAGGAGGATGTTCTATAGGGTCTAGACCGATAGATCTTCATTTATATGCTTTGGATAAACTAGGTGTAAAAATAACTGAAGACAGAGGATATATATATTGTAATAGAGAGTATTTGGTAGGAAATACTATAAACCTAACATTTCCAAGTGTAGGTGCTACGGAAAATGCGATGTTGGCAGCCGTAAAAGCAAAGGGAATAACAATAATAAATAACGCTGCAAGAGAACCTGAGATAGAAGACTTGCAAAATTTCTTGAATTTAATGGGAGCAAAAGTAAGTGGAGCAGGAACTAGTTGTATTCAAATTGAGGGTGTAGATAAATTACATTCTGTCGAACATACAATAATTCCTGATAGAATTGCAATAGGAACTTATATGATTGCAAGTGCTATAACTGGAGGGTATTTACAAGTTGATAGAGTTATAAAGAGTCACATCAATCCTATAGTTAGTAGATTAGAAGAAGCAGGATGTAATATTGAGTATAAAGGATATGGCTTAGAGCTTAAAGCTCCTAATAAAATTTTACCTATAGATATAATAAAAACATCACCTCACCCTGGATTTCCTACTGACATGCAATCGCAGATTATGGCTTTGTTGTGCTTAAGTGAAGGTACTAGTATTTTCCATGAATCAATATTTGAAAATCGATTTATGCATTGTGGAGAACTTTCTAAAATGGGAGCAAACATAATAAAAATAACTGAAAATATTTGTATGGTAAAAGGTGTAAATAAACTTGTGGGGGCTAATGTTGAGGCTTCGGATTTAAGAGGAGGAGCATCCTTGATATTGGCAGGGCTAGCGGCGGAAGGAACAACAGCTGTTACTAACATTAGCCATGTAGAACGAGGTTATGAGCATATTGAAAAAACATTGAGAAGCCTAGGTGCAAATATAAATAGAATTTAGTATAAAATAAAGAAATCGAAGTAGTTTCATGTACTATTACGATTTCTTTTTTGTGATTTAGAAAGATTAAATAATCAAATAACAAAGGAGAAGCTGTTGTTATGTAGTATTTTATAATATATAAAATACTAAAGGTGGGTTATTATGAAAAAAAATAAATACAAGTTAAATAAGAGAGGTAAATTTGCTATATATGCTTTTATTTTGCTAGTTATATTATTTATTTATATATGTATAAGTAGTAGCATTTTTGAACTTAAACAAATCAATGTAGATGGAAATATTAAAATAACTAAAAGTGAAATAACTAAAATAGGAAATATTGAAACTGGTAAAAACATTTTTAAATACAATTTAAATGATGTAGAAAAAAGATTATTGGAAAACTCATATATAAAATATGTTAAAGTTAGCAGGAAGTTTCCCGATAAATTAGTTATAACAATTAAAGAAAATAGTGAATATGCAATAATAAAAGAAGGTGCAAGTTATATTTATATAGGTGAAAATGGATTAATTTTATCAGAAAAAAAAGAGATAACAAACAAGTATATTCCATTAATAAGCGGTATAGAAATAAAAAATAAAAAATTAAATGCAAAGGCTAAATTAAATGGAGATAAATCAAATGATATAATTTTAGCTATAGATACATTGAAAAAAAATAATATGTCAAGGAAAATTAAAAGTATAAAAATAAATAAAGATAAAATGTATATGAAAACAGATGATAATATAAATATTACCTTAAAAATAGATGAAGATATCAAATACAATATAAACCGATTAAAGGCTATACTAGTTGATTTAAAATCTAGTAATAAAAAAGGAGGTAATATAGATTTAACATCAAAAGAACGAGCTATATATTCTCCATGATGTAAAATTGATATTAAATTTTATTATAACTTGAAATTTGTAGATTTATAAAAATATACAGAACAAATTATTTTGAAGCTTAGTTTTTGTTTATTAAATTTTGTAAATGAACAAGGAAAATTATGTGTATTTATAAATTCTTGTAAAAAACATGAATAAAAAACTTGAATAATGTAGGTATTTCAAAGTAAAATATATAAGGTGAATATTTAAGATATATGTAATTAATGGTAGTTCGCTTATTATAATAACTGGGTATTATATTTAAAATGACATTATACAATAGAGTACTCTGTATATAAGTAAATTAAAAATTAAATAAAATTAGGATTTAAAAATTTACTTATATAGGAGATATAATAGGAGTTCTTATGTATTATGTAGATATATTGGTATTTGGGACAAGATTATTTAGTAATTTATCAATTATAAGAAGACAGATTGTATCTAATTTATGCAATAAAAAAAGAGGAAAATGAACTTTTTTGTGGAATAAGTTAGTTAAATATTAACAAAATGCTAATATAAAATGATATAATTAATACATAGATTTACTTTGAATATTAAATAAGGAGGTTTGTAGATGCTAAACTTTGACGTAGAAATGGATAACTTTGCAAAAATCAAAGTAATAGGCGTAGGTGGCGGTGGTAACAACGCTGTCAACAGAATGGTTGAAGCACAACTTAAAGGTGTTGAATTTATAGCTGTAAATACTGATAAACAAGCTTTATATACATCTAAAGCTGAGCATAAAATTCAAGTTGGAGAGAAACTTACGAGAGGTCTAGGAGCAGGAGCAAACCCAGAAGTGGGGAAAAAGTCTGCAGAAGAAAGTAAGGATGAAATACTTAAAGTTCTTGAAGGTGCGGATATGGTATTTGTAACTGCAGGAATGGGCGGAGGAACAGGAACAGGAGCTGCACCTGTAGTTGCTCAATTAGCAAAAGAAATGGGTATACTTACAGTAGGAGTAGTAACAAAACCTTTTGCTTTTGAAGGTAAAGTAAGAATGAAAAATGCAGAACAAGGTATAAAAGAGTTAAAGACAAAAGTTGATACTTTAATAACTATACCTAATGATAGATTGCTACAGATAGTTCAAAAGAATACATCTATGTTAGAAGCATTTTCTATAGCAGATGATGTACTAAAACAAGGTATAGAATCTATATCAGATTTAATTGCAGCACCAGGATTAATAAACCTAGACTTTGCTGACGTTCAATCTATAATGAAGGAAAAAGGCTTAGCACATATGGGTATGGGAAGAGCTCAAGGCGAAAATAGAGCTATAGAAGCAGCAAGACAAGCTATACAATCACCATTACTTGAAACGTCTATAAAAGGAGCTAAGGGTGTTTTACTTAACATAACAGGTGGAGCAAACTTAGGATTATTTGAAATAAATGAAGCTTCTACATTAGTTCAAGAATCTTGTGATTCAGAAGCTAATATAATATTTGGAGCTACAATTAAAGAAGACTTAAAAGATGATCTTGTTATAACTGTTATAGCTACAGGGTTTGAAGATGGACAAGATATGGATTTAGATTTAATAAATAGAAATAACTCAATGAATCAAGGACAACCTCAAAGCTTTCAACAAAATAGTTTAAATCATAATCCGGTAAGAGAGTCTCAAAGACCAGTAATGCCAGAGCCAAAACAAGAAGAAGAAACTGTTGTTAAACAAAATACAAGTTCAACATACATAGAAAGTGATGATATGGAGATTCCAACATTCCTAAGAAGAAGAAGATAGTACTATCTTCTTTTTTTTTGCGTTTTTTTGTTTTATTTAAGAAAAAATTTAATTTGGTTCGACTATCAATTATGACATAAAAATCATTAAAGCTAAACTATAATATAGGTAAATGTTTCAAGGAGGGGATGGAGGTGTACGTAGAATATTATGCAATTGAAAACTTATTAGTAAATTATATAATAATAAGTTGCACTGCTATAATTTCGAAAAATAATAGTTCTATGAAGAAAAAATGGACAGGTGCCACAATTGGAATGATATATTCAATTTTATATTTATTTGATGATTTTAATTTATTTTTTTCGATTCCTATGAAAGTACTATTAATCTTAATTGTAACTAAAATAGCATTTAACAATGAATCGTTAAAAGGGTATTTAAGAACTTTGATTATATTTTACTTTGTTAATATTTTTATTGCAGGAAGTTCATTTTTTATTATATATTGTACAGGCCTTACGCATTTAACCATATCTTTTATAATATTAATCTCATATATAAGTGGGGTAGTTTTAAAATATATTTACAATGACATAAAAGAATTGAAGCATATAGCAAGTATGAAAAAAGATATGACCGTATGCGTAAATGAAAAAGAGGTAGATCTCAAGGCTTTAATAGATACAGGAAACTTATTAAAAGATCCTATAAGTAAAAGTGAAGTTGTTATTATAAGTGCTAATAAATTATATGAAATTTTGCCTGAAGAATTCCAAAATCTAGATCTTAAAAATATAAATATAAGTACAATTGATAATGTTATCGATAAAGTTGATAAAAATATATCTTATAGGATTAGGATGATACCTGTAAAGCAGATAAATGACAGTAATTTGGTAATAGGCATAAAATCAGATTACATAAAAGTTGATGGACAAAAAATACCTAATGTAATATTAGGGCTTTCCAATTTTAATGAAGATGGTTATAACGCTATATTAAATCCACAACTATTAATGAGTATATAAAATTTAAGGGGGATAGTTTTATGAAAAATTTTATAAAATTAAAGTCAAAGTTTATAGGTTATTTTTATAAAATATTAAAAAGATTAGGTCTGTTAAATCCAAAGGGGCTATATTATTTGGGAGGCGTAAATATATTGCCTCCACCGCTTTCTACTGAGGAAGAACAAGAACTTTTAAAAAACTTAGAACATGATGAAAGTATAAAATCTATCTTAATTGAAAGAAATTTAAGATTAGTAGTATATATATCTAGAAAATTTGAAAATACAGGAATTGATGTAGAAGATCTTATATCAATAGGAACAATAGGCTTAATAAAAGCTGTAAATACATTTAAGCTAAATAAAAATATAAAGCTAGCTACTTACGCATCTAGATGTATAGAAAATGAAATACTTATGTATTTAAGAAAAAATAATAAAAAGAAAACCGAGGTATCATTTGATGAGCCTCTTAATGTTGATTTAGATGGGAATGAACTTTTATTATCCGATATATTAGGAACAGAAAATGATGAAATATATAAGTTAATAGAAGAGGAGATAGATAAAGATCTTTTAGTTATGGCTCTTGATAGGCTTTCAGATAGAGAAAAACAAATTATGGAATTAAGATTTGGTCTAGCTAGCAAAGGAAATGAAAGAACTCAGAAAGAAGTTGCCACTATGTTAGGTATATCTCAATCATACATATCTAGATTGGAAAAAAAGATAATATCTAGGCTAAAAAAAGAGATGAAAAAATTTGTTTAGATAATAAATAATTACTCTTAAACAGTATAAAAATATACTAGATGTAAATAATTGTATAAGAAATACTTTTTAAGAGAGGACTGAGTTGTAATGCAAATAAATAAAGTTGAAATCTGTGGAGTAAATACCTCTGAGTTACCAGTTCTTAAAAATAATCAAATGACGGAACTCCTTGTAAAAATTAAAAATGGAGACGAAGTAGCTAGACAAGAATTTGTAAGAGGAAATCTAAGATTGGTCCTGAGTGTAATTCAAAAGTTTAACAACAGAGGGGAAAATATTGACGATTTATTTCAAATAGGTTGTATAGGACTTATAAAGGCAATTGATAATTTTGACTTAAGTCAAAATGTAAGATTTTCAACTTATGCAGTCCCTATGATTATAGGAGAGATAAGGAGGTATCTAAGAGATAATAATCCTATAAGGGTGAGTAGGTCCTTAAAAGACATTGCATACAAAGCTCTTCAAGTGAGAGAGAGACTGGTAAGGTCTAATTCTAAGGAACCAACTGTTTCGGAAATAGCTAAAGAGCTTGAACTAGATGTTGAAGATGTAGTAATGGCTTTAGATGCTATTCAAGATCCTATATCATTATTTGATCCGGTATATCAGGACAATGGAGATGCTATATTTGTAATGGACCAAGTTCAAGATAAAAAAGACACAGATGAAAATTGGTTACAAGAAATAGCACTTAAAGAAGCTATAAAAAAATTAAATGGAAGAGAAAGATTGGTTTTAGATTTAAGGTTTTATAAGGGTAGAACTCAGATTGAAGTAGCTGATGAAATTGGTATTTCTCAAGCTCAAGTTTCTAGAATAGAGAAAAATGCTTTGAAAAATATGAGAAAATATATATAAAAAATATGCAAAAGTAATATTACTTTTGCATATTTTTTTGATATGCTCATAACTGTATATTAATTGTAAAAAAATGTAAAATATGGTATAATTCATAATGGATAATATTAGTGAAGAGGGAGAATTGAATGTTAAATTCATCATTATCATATGTAATAATTAGAAGTTTTCCAGAAAGCATTTTTTTAATTTTAGCTGGATACATTTTATTTAACTTAAAAATAGAATTTAGAAGACTTATAAAGAATTCTTTAATTTTTTTAATCTTATTAACTAGTATAAGGATGATGCCTATAAGTTTTGGAATACACACTGTATTTAGTATGTTTATAATAGGTGTGATTTTCTATAAATTTGAAAATCAACAAATTATACAAACTATAATTAATGTTTCTAAAATATATATATGTCTAGCTACAAGTGAGGTTATATATATGCTTGTTGCTGAAAAGATATTAGGTGTATCTACAAAAATGTTAGTTGATAATACAAGTATAAACAGTGCAATATTATCACTTCCATCATTGCTAATATTTATTTTGTTAATTATTGGATTAAATGTAATAACTAAAAAGATAAGTACAAACATATAGGGGTAAACTTATGGATATTATAGAAAAGATTTCATATAATGTTTCGAATAAAATAGGTGAAAAGGCAAAAAAAAGTAAAGATGAAATACAGGTTATGCATTATGGGTTGTTTATTTGGATACACACTATATTGGCTTATATAGCTACAATTTTAGTAGGGATAATAATAGGGAAAACAATAGAAGTATTATTAATTTCTATTGTTGCATCTAGTTTGAAAAAGTTTTCAGGTGGAGTTCATGCAACATCTCCCAATAGATGTTTAATAATAGGCATTATAACAACATTAATTTTTACGTATATTTATGTTTTTCTAAATAAATACTGTGGATATAATTTTATATATATTTTTAGTATAGTGAGTATTGTATCATGTTATTATATTTTTTATAAAAAGGCTCCAGTGGGAACAAAAAATAAGCCTTTAAAGAAGGAAGAAACTAGAAATAGGCTTAGAAAGAAACTATTTAATAGAATTAATGTTTTTATTTTAATAATATTATTACTTTTAATAGTTAGATCAACTGAAATTCTAAATTATGATACAGCTATGTTTGTATATTGTATAGAATTAGGGATTATACTACAAACAATAGCAATAACTAAGCTAGGAGAAACAATCATATTAAAATTAGATTGTTTTCTTAAATAAAAAAATATTTAAGGGGGATTAGCTATGAACTTTTTAGCAAATTTATTCTCAGATTTTGCAATGAACTTAGGAAATGGGGCATCTACAATGTGTGCTATGGTATTCTTTGAACCAGAAATGCCAAAATCTTTAAGAGAAGAGTAATTTTAAATAAACCATAAGGATATATCCTTATGGTTTATTAATTAAAAAGGAATTTAGGAGAAAAGAATGAATGAGTTTGAAAATATAAGGAATAAAAAAGTATTTGAAATATTAGCGATAATAAAAGTTATATATATGCTTTTAGGAATGGTAGCTATGATAAGTTCCTATACAACAATAGAAAGTTATAATTATATGCTATTTTATATATACATAGTTGCAATAATAATACTTTTAATAGTTTACTTTATATGGTTATCAAAGAGACAATATAAATTTATAGATAATACAGCAAAATCCAGGGATAATATAGAGACAATTTTATTAATGCTAATATGTACAGTTATAATAATGTCAACAGGAAAAGAAGAAAGTCCTTATAAATTTCTATATATTTTTATAATTATAATATCTGCAATACAATTTGGAAGGAACTATGCAATGATTGTTTCTATAATTTGTTCTATATTAGTCTGCGGAGTGGATGTGCTATCAATACAATTTGGGGTTCATCTTCAAGAGCCAGCTAAAGAATTAATAACAAACTATTTTCAAATTGATATAGTTATAGTAAGTGCCTTTTTTGTGACGTCATGGATACTCGGAATGTACGTTAATATAGAAAAAGAGCATAGCAAAGAACTTCAAAATCTAGCTAATGTAGATGAACTTACGGGTTTATATAATCATAGATATTTTCAAGAATCATTAGAAACTCTAATGGAGTGTGCTGACAGTGAAAATACATCAATCTCGATGTTATTTATGGATATTGATTATTTTAAAAATTATAATGACATAAATGGTCATCAGGCAGGGGATGTTGTTTTAAAAGATGTAGGTCAGATTTTAAAAGAAAGTGTAAGAGAAAATGATATTGTAGCAAGGTATGGGGGCGAGGAATTTGCTGTAATTCTTCCAAATACTATAGAAGAAGATGCGATAAGAGTTGGGGAAAGGATTAGAATTAATATAGAAAATACATATTTTTATGGGCAAGAAAATCAACCAAATAAAAATATGACGATATCTATAGGCGTTTCATCGTATCCGCTAAGAGCGAGTAACAAGCATCAGTTTATAAACACTGCAGATGATGCTCTTTATAGAGCCAAATCACTTAATAAAAATAGGGTAGAGGTATACTATAGTGTTTTAGAAGAAATTTCAGATCATATATATATAGATGAAGAAACAGCTAATTCATTAAAAAGGCTTATAAATATGATAAATAAAAAAGATAGATATACGTATGGACATACAGAAAGAGTAGTTATATATTTAGGTTGGTTTTCAAATTATCTAAAACTCAATGAAAAGGATAAACTACGTTTAAAACTAGCAGCTTACCTTCATGATATAGGAAAGATTGAAATTCCAGAAGAAGTATTAAATAAAAAAGGAAAGTTAACTGATTTAGAGTATGATATGTTAAAAAAACATCCAGAGTTGGGAGTGGATTTGATAAAGCATGTAAAAGCATTTGAAGAATTGTTGCCAGCTATAAAACATCATCATGAAAGATATGATGGGAGAGGGTATCCAGATAATTTAAAGGGAGAGCAAATCCCGTATCTAGCTAGAATAATATCTATAGCAGATAGTTTTGACGCAATGACATCCCATAGACCCTACAATAATAGGAAAGGGCATGAAGAAGCGATAAAAGAACTTAGAAAATGTGCAGGAAGTCAGTTTGACCCAGAACTAGTTGAAAAATTTATAAGTATGATAGAATTAAAAAAATAATTTAAAATGGCCAGTATGGTCATTTTTTTTTATTCTTGTACATATTTATTTTTAAGAGGAGGTAGATTATAATATGATTAGAATTTCTGATATAATGGATAAAGAAGTAATAAATGTTAAAAATGGTAAAAGAATGGGGTTTATTACAGATATAGAGATGGATACCAATGAAGGAAAAATTTTATCATTCACAATTGAAGGTGATGGAGGTATGAACTTTTTTTCAAGAAATTATGATGGGCAAGTTGTTTTTTGGAATGATATAATAAAAATAGGATGTGATACAATTATAGTAAACCAAGGTCAAGATCATAGTTTAGATGAATTTAATATATAAAAGACATAAGAAAAAAGGAGGGATAGGCTTTGTTATGTCCTTACTGCAATTATAAAGAATCAAAGGTAATAGACTCAAGACATACGGATAGTCAATCTATAAGAAGACGAAGAGAGTGTGAATCTTGTAAAAAGAGATTTACTACATATGAAAAAATAGAGTTAACGCCTATTATGGTTATAAAAAAAGATAATAGTAGAGAATATTTTGATAGAAATAAAATAAAAAATGGGATATTGAAGTCTTCTGAAAAAAGGCCAGTTTCAATAGAACAAGTTGAAGAAATAATACACTACATAGAAAATGAAATAAATAAGACTTACCTATCAGAGATAGAAAGTAAAAAAATAGGTGAGATGGTAATGGATAAATTAAAAGATGTAGATGAAGTAGCATATGTAAGATTCGCATCAGTGTATAGACAATTTAAAGATATAAATACATTTGTTAAAGAGCTGAAAAATATACTAACAGAAAAAAGGTGATTGAGCATGGACAACTATATAAGATTTAAAGAGTTTGATAAAAAATGTGATTTTGTGAACTTAGCATTTTCGAACATAAATATTGATATGGCATCAAAATCCGATAGAGAAAATCTTTGCAAAGAATTAAATATGAATTTTGAAAACTTAACAAATAATAAACAAACTCACTCAGATATAGTAAACATAATAAAAAAAGAAGATATAGGAAAAATAAAAGAAGGGGATGCTTTAGTTACAAATTTGAAAAAAACTCCATTATTAGTTTTTGTTGCAGATTGTGTTCCTGTGGCTATTGTGGATCCTAAGAAGGAAGCTGTAGCACTTTGTCATGCAGGATGGAGAGGTACATATTCAAAAATAACTCAAAAATCTATTGAAAATATGGAAAAGCTGTATGAAACAAACCCTGAAGATTTAGTTTGTGTCTTAGGACCTTCAATTGGACCTTGTTGTTACGAGGTATCTAAAGATTTAATTGAAAAATTTAACACAATTATTACAAATAGAGATGAAAAATTTTATATAATTAAAGAAAACAAGTACTATCTAGATTTATGGAAAGTAAATGAATTGATATTGACAAGTTGTGGTGTGAAAAAAGAAAATATAGTTAATTTAAACATATGCACTAGTTGTAACAGTGATAAATTTCATTCCTATAGAAAACATAATCAAACAACAAAAAGGCTAGGTATGATACTTGAAGTAAAGTAGAGAGGGGCTAACTTAAGATGAAAACGAAAGTGTTAGTTATAGATGATGAGAAGCATATTGTAGAGCTTTTAAAATTTAACCTAGAAACTATGGATTATGAGGTTCATTACTCATACGATGGATTTGATGGATTTATAAAAGCAAAAGAGATAATGCCAGACTTAATATTATTGGATTGGATGCTACCGAATATAAGTGGAATAGACCTTTTAAAGAAAATTAGAAGTGATAAAGATTTAAAGAATATACCTGTAATAATGCTAACTGCTAAAAATGTTGAAAACGACAAGGTAGAAGGGTTAGATTCAGGTGCTGATGATTATATAACAAAGCCATTTAGTGTAAAAGAGTTATTAGCTAGAAGTAATTCTGTTTTAAGAAGATACAATGTTAATAATGACAATAGTGATAAAACAGTGTTAAGTATAGGGAATTTAAAAGTAGACTTACAAAAGCATGAGGTAATTAAAGGCACTGAAAAGATAGATTTAACACTTAAAGAATTTGAACTTTTAAGACTTTTACTAGAAAACAAAGGAAAGGTTTTATCAAGAAACTACTTATTAGATAAAATATGGGGATATGAATACTATGGTGAAACTAGAACAGTAGATGTTCATATAAGATATTTAAGAAAAAAAATAGAAGGAACTAGCGAAGAAGAAAAATATATAGAAACTATTAGAGGAATAGGATATAAAATAGATTAAGGGGCGTTTTAACATGGATAATATAAGCATATACTTTTTAATTGTTTTAATATCAATTATAGTTTCTATAATTTCAATAAGATATGCTATAAACTTAAGAAACTATTTACAGGAATTTATAGCTGTATCAAAGAAAATAAGCAACAAAGAATTCCATGCAAAAATAAACATATCAGCAAAAGGTGAATTAGGTCAACTAGTTGATAATTTTAATGACATGATAGATACAATAGATATTACGATTCAAGAAGTTCAATACAAAAACTTACAATTAAAATCTATTGTAAAAAGTATATCACATGGTATTTTGGCTATTGATATAAATGGAAATGTTTTATTGATAAATGAAGAAGCAAAAAAGATAATAAAAAGTGATGGAAGTGAAGCTGTGGAAGGCAAAAACATCCATCATGTTATAAAAGATTATAAAATATTAAATGAAATTGCTAAGTTTATAGGATCAAAGAAAACTGAAATGAAAGAAATTACCAATGATGAAGAGATAGTATATAATATAAAACTAGATCCTATATACCTTCAAAGTAGCAATAATGTTATTATTGGCTCCATAATAAACATAGAAAATATAACTGAAAGAGTTAAACTAGAAAATATGAGGAGTGATTTTGTTGCCAATGTAACTCATGAACTAAAGACACCTCTTACATCTATAAGTGGGTTTGTAGAAACATTAAGAATCAACGAAAATATAGATAAAAAGAT
Source organism: Paraclostridium benzoelyticum (assembly GCF_001006285.1). GTDB lineage: Bacteria > Bacillota > Clostridia > Peptostreptococcales > Peptostreptococcaceae > Paraclostridium > Paraclostridium benzoelyticum. Next base: position 8,731 of record NZ_LBBT01000329.1, on the reverse strand, counting down.
GAGAGATAGATTTTTAGGTATAATTGAAACAGAATCAGATAGACTAAAAAGACTTATAGACGATATATTACTACTTTCGTTTATAGAAAATAAAGATACTATAACATCTGAAAATATAGAGGTATTAAATGTATTTAAAGAAGTTTATGAATTAACTATTAACTCTGCTAATATAAAAAATATTGAATTAAAATACAAATTTGATGATGATAAAATTTTTATAAATTCGAATAGAGATTATATTAAACAAATATTTTTAAATTTAATAGATAATGCTATAAAGTACACTCCAGATGGAGGCTTTGTAGAAACCTATGTATATGAAAGTGATGAAGATATATTTATAAAGGTTTCAGACAATGGGATTGGAATATCTAAAGAGGATAAAGACAGGGTGTTTGAGAGATTTTATAGGGTTGATAAAGCGAGAAGTAGAGACGTAGGTGGCACTGGTCTAGGACTTGCTATAGTAAAACATATAGTTAAATCTTTAAATGGAACTATAAGTGTGAAAAGTGAATTAAATAGAGGAACTGAATTTACAGTTACAATACCAAAAAAAAATTTCCTTAATTAAGGAAATTTTTTTTTTTTTTTGCACAAACTAAATATAGTAAAAATAAAAGGAGGATAACATATGGATGATGCTACATTATTTAGGCGTGCATTTGGGGTAGCTTTAGTTTTAGGTGTTTTATCAAGACTTATAGTATTAAGGCTAGTAAACAAACAACAACCAACTCAACCTCAAGATTATATAGAACAACTTATTTTATCATTTATTGCATCTGCGTTGGGAGCTGTAGCATTCCCAGCTTTATTAGATAAGGAGTTTGCGGCATTAACTTTTTTAGCAGTAGGTATACAACAATTTCAAGAAGTAGCAAGTGAAGAAGAAATAACATTGTCAAATATAGATGATAATGAATTAATTAGCAAAGGAATGACTTATATTCATGATGTGGCTAAAAATTATGAAGTTAGAAACTACCTTAGTATATTTTCATCATTAGGAGGCTCTATAGCTTTTATAATCACATACAATACATTCAAAGTTAATTTTATTATATGTACTTTAGCATCTATTGTATCAACTTTAATTGTGGGATATATATTTAAGAAAATATTATCAAGTAAAAGTTTAGAAGACATTGTAGATGTAGAGGTTGTACCAATAGAATTTGATGGTGCATTATTAAAAGTAGGAGGGGTAGTTTTAACAAATATAGGATTAGAAACATCAAGACAAAGATATATAGAAAAGGGTGTAGGCATTAAAGTTATGCCAAAGGATATGGTATCTGCGGGTATAATAGGAGACCCAGCTCAACAACAAGCTATGCTACATAACGTATATTTACATATGGGGATAGATAGAGATGTTGACGAGCCAGAATTTATACCTATAGCAAGAACAAATCCACAGGATAATTCAGTTAATTTTGGATACATTCCATTAGTTAGAGATGTTGATTTAACAGTAGAGGCTGTAAAAAGTGCCCCTATATTAGATAGTTCAAAAGGAAATAATAATGCATATAGAAAGAAAAATAAGAACAAGTAAAATTAAGGGGTGAGTAAATGAAAAGTATATTTATAATTGGTATAGTTATTGGGATTGTTTCGAGAGTTATAACTTTAAAAACAGATAGGAAACAATACCCAACAGAACCTAATATGTTAGTATCACAACTTGTTTTAGCTATTATAGGATCTGCTTTAGGAGCAATGTTAGTTCCTGCTTTAATACAAAAATCTTATACATCAATTACCTTTTTATCATTGGCAGCTAGCCAATTTAGGCAAGTAAGGCATAGCAAAAGAAAAATCTTAACAGATATGGAAGATTCACTTTTAGTAAAACGAGGTGCTGGATTTATAGAAGAAATAGCTCTTACATATGAAGTAAGAAGTTATACGTGTATACTTACAGCTTTAACTACGTCAGCTGTGTACCATTTATCTAAAACAGAACTTTTTATAGGTGAAGGAGGAAGCATATTCTTAGGTGCTGTATCAGGTATCGGATTAGCTTTAATATTTAAAAAATTATTTGTAAGAGAAAGTATAGGATCCATAGCTGAGGTTATTCCAGCTAAAATATCATTTGATGGACCACTGTTAAAAGTAAATGATGTTGTAATTTCAAATATAGGGTTAGACTCTTCAAAACAAAGGTATTTGGAGCATGGATTAGCGGTAGAAATTATACCTAAAGATGGTAATTATATAAATAGTGGTATAATATTAAGTCCAGGGCAAAGACAAACAATAGCCAATATAGCGTATTCAAGATTAGGGATAATGAGAACTCCTGATGAGCCTGATTTTGTGCCGATTTTGAGAAGAAATCCTAAAAATGAAAGTTTAGTAATGCCATATATACCTATTGAGAAAGATATAAATAAATTTATCTCGGCTGTAAAAGGTACCCCTATAATTGAAACTTCTAGAGGGCATAATTGGGCATTGAAGAGATTTAATATAAAACAATAAAAAGGAGTGTAAAATATGAATGTAGGTATAACTGACGTAACATTAGCTATTATCACTACAAATAAAGAAATGAAATCGGCGAATATCCCTGTTTTTTATGCAGAAGATGAAAAAGAACTTCAAGAAAGAGGCTTAATAATATCTAAAACTATGGGAGGTATGGTTCATGATGTATATCATGGAACTCTAATAGTAGTTAAGCATTAAAGGTACCTTTAAAGGTACCTTTTTATTGACTATTTTAAAGAAAACGTGGTAATATAATGTGATGTACTTATAAAGGAAAAGTGGTGAAATTTATGGAAGTCAATGTAAAAAATACAAATAATATAATCAGTAAAGTATACAAAGATAGCATCGCTTGGGAACTAGGAATAGAAGTTGGAGACTTGTTAATTTCTATAAATGATCAACCCATACATGATATAATAGAATATAGATTCTTGCTAAGTGATGAGTACTTAGAAGTAGAAATAAAAAAGAAAAACAATGAAATATATGTGTATGAAATAGAAAAAGATTATGATGAAGATTTAGGAATTGAATTTACGAATCCTATAATAGATAAAGCTAAAAGTTGTAGAAATAAATGTGTATTTTGCTTTATAGATCAATTACCAAAAGGTATGAGAGAAACACTTTATTTTAAAGATGATGATTCAAGATTGTCATTTTTACAAGGAAACTTTGTCACTTTAACAAATATGAGTGAGGAAGATATAGATAATATAATTAGATATAGAATAAGCCCTATTAATATATCTGTGCACACTACAAATCCAGAACTTAGACAAAAAATGATTAAAAATAAGTTTGCTGGAAGGCTTTATGAAATAATGCAAAGATTAGCTGATGCTCAGATACAAATGAATTGTCAGATTGTTTTATGTCCAGGATACAATGACAAAGCAGAATTGGAAAGAACTGTATCTGATTTAACAAAACTATATCCATATGTAAATAGTGCAGCGGCAGTTCCGGTAGGAATAACTAAACACAGAGAACATCTACCAAACTTAGAGATATTTAATGAACAAACTGCTGGAGAAACTATAGAGTTAGTTCATGAATTACAAGAAAAATATCTAAATGAATTAGGAACAAGATTTATATTCCTATCAGACGAGTTTTATATAATGGCAAATAAAAAATTATTAGATTATGATGAGTATGAAGGCTTTATACAATTCGAAAATGGAGTAGGTATGATAAGTAAGTTAGAAAGAGAAATTCATGACTATCTACAAACTATTTCGTATGAAAAAATAAATTCTAAAAAGAAAATTTCTATAGCTACGGGACACTCTGCATATGAATTTATAAAAAATATGGCGAGTTGTATAATGAATAAATGCCCAGGAGTAGAGATAGAGGTTTACAAGATAGTAAATAACTTCTTCGGAGAAACCATAACTGTATCGGGGCTTATAACAGCGACAGATATAATAAATCAGTTAAAGGACAAGGACTTAGGACAAACTTTATATATACCAAGAAGTATGTTAAAAGCAGATGAAGAAATATTTTTAGATAACATTACACTAGAAGAATTACAAAATACTATGAATATTGAAGTTGTACCTTGCTTAAATGAAGGTAAAGACTTTGTTGATAAGATTTTGAAATAGAGAGGGAGGTTATTATGAACGATAATAGACCGGTAGTTGCAGTAGTTGGAAGACCTAATGTTGGGAAATCAACTTTATTTAATAAGTTAGCAGGAAAAAGAATATCAATAGTTGAAGATACTCCAGGAGTAACAAGAGATAGAATATTTACAGAGGTAGAATGGTTAAACAAATATTTTACACTTGTAGATACTGGAGGTATAGAACCAAATAGTGATGATATAATATTATCTCAAATGAGAAATCAAGCTATGCTTGCTATGGATATGGCTCACGTTATAATGTTTGTTGTTGATGGTAAAGCAGGTCTTACAGCGGCAGATAAAGAAGTAGCACAAATGCTTAGAAAAACTAACACACCTGTAATATTAGTAGTAAATAAAATAGATAGTCAGAGTCAATTTGATAATGTATATGATTTTTATGAGTTAGGATTAGGGGTTCCATTTGCAATATCTAGTGCAAATAGTATGGGGCTTGGAGACTTACTTGACGAAGTCGTAGCCAACTTCCCAGAAGGATTAGATACAGAATATGACGAAGATATAATAAGAGTTGCTATAACAGGTAAACCTAATGCAGGAAAATCTTCTATATTAAATAATATGCTAGGAGAAGATAGAGTTATAGTAAGTCCTATAGCTGGAACAACTAGAGATGCTATAGATACGTATTTAGAAAAAGGAGATAATAAATTCCTTTTAATCGATACAGCAGGACTTAGAAGAAAAAGTAAGATATATGAAAATGTAGAAAAATACAGTGTAATAAGAGCCATGAGTGCAGTAGATAGAGCGGATGTAGTTCTTATTGTAATAGATGCAGAGCAAGGTGTAACAGAGCAAGATACAAAAGTAGCAGGTATTGCACATGATGAAGGTAAGGCTTGTTTATTTGTAATAAATAAATGGGACTTAATAGAAAAAAATGATAAAACTATGAGTATATACACAAAAACTATAAGAGAGAAATTCCCGTTCATGTCGTATGCACCTATAGTATTCGTATCTGCGAAAACAAACCAAAGAATGAACAAAATATTAGAAACAGTAACTTATATAGCTGAAGAACATGCTAAGAGAGTTCCAACATCTACATTAAATGATGTAATAGGGGAAGCTGTACTTCTTAATCAACCACCTTCAGATAAAGGTAAGAGACTTAAGATATACTATGGATCTCAAACTGGAACACAACCACCTAAATTTACATTATTTATAAACGATAAGCAACTTACTCATTTCTCATACCAAAGATATCTTGAAAATAAGATAAGAGAAAACTTTGGGTTTGAAGGTACACCTGTATGGTTTGACTATAGAGAAAAAAGAAAATAGGTATTAGGGGGGAAGAAATGATTAATTACCTAATTATTATTTTAGTATCGTACTTTATAGGAAGTATATCGACATCATATATAATAGCAAAAAGAATGATGGGTGTGGATATAAGAACCCAAGGTTCAGGAAATGCAGGATCTACAAATGTACTTAGAACATTAGGAAAAAAAGCTGGAATAATGACATTTGTAGGAGATTTGTTAAAAGGTGTAATAGCTGTATTAATAGCAAAGGTAATATCCACTATAGCCCACACAGATGTAGCTACAGCATCTTACATAGCAGTTGTATTTGTTGTAATAGGTCATAACTGGCCTATATATCTAGGATTTAGGGGTGGAAAAGGAGTAGCTACTTCTTTAGGAGCTATGATAGCTGTAAACCCTGTTATAGCTTTGAGTTGTTTTGCATTTTTCATATTAATTGTATACGTGACAAAATATGTTTCCTTAGGGTCAGTACTTAGTATATGTACATCTCCTATAATAATGTTTTTTATAGGAAATTACAAAGGATTAGCAGTTGCCTTGTTTCTATCAGCATCAGTAATATTTAAACATAGAGAGAATATCAAACGATTATTAAATGGAACAGAAAGAAAAATAGGAGAAAAAAAATAATACTTTAAGTATACTTAGGTGGTGTTTGTATGGAAAAAATTTGTGTATTAGGAGCTGGAAGTTGGGGGACAGCATTAGCATTAGTAGTAGCTAAAAAAGGCTATGATGTATCTATGTGGACTTTAAACGAAGATCAATGCAGTTTAATTAATGAAACTAGAGAAAATAGAGATTATCTTCCAGGTGTAAACATACCAGCAAATATTAAAGTTACAACAAATATAGAAGAATCAGTAACAGATAGCTCAATGATAGTTTTAGCGGTACCTTCTCAAGCTATAAGAAGTATTTGTAAGCAAATTAAGCCATTTGTAAAAAGCAATCAAATATTAATCGATGTTGCAAAAGGTTTAGAGAAAGGAACTGGGTTAAGACTTTCTGAGGTATGTGAACAAGAAATACCAGAATGTGAATATGTTGTTCTTTCTGGACCATCACATGCAGAAGAAGTTTCAAGAGATATACCTACAACTGTAGTTGTAGCATCTGAAAATTTAAGTACTGCTGAAAAAGTCCAGGATACATTTATGAGCCCTAAATTTAGAGTATATACAAATCCTGATGTTGTTGGAGTTGAATTAGGTGGAGCATTGAAAAATATAATCGCATTTGGAGCAGGTATATGTGATGGATTAGGATATGGAGATAATGCTAAAGCTGCTCTAATGACAAGAGGAATACGTGAAATAGGTAGACTAGGGATTGCTATGGGAGCTGAATCGCCTACTTTTTCTGGATTGTCAGGAATAGGTGATTTAATTGTTACATGCACGAGTATGCATAGTAGAAATAGAAGAGCTGGAATACTTATAGGACAAGGAAAAAGTTTAGAAGAAACTTTAAAAGAAGTTAAAATGGTAGTAGAAGGAATAACGGCTACGGAAGTTGCCTATGATGTATCAAAAAAATTAAATATAGAAATGCCTATAACTAATGCTATTTACTCAGTTCTTCACAATGGATCTAACCCAGATGAAGTCGTAGATGAGTTAATGATGAGAAACAAAACACATGAAGTTGAAGAGGTAGTAAAAGAAAACTAGATTATTAAATCTAGTTTTTTTTTATTTTTGTAATATTAACCTGCAGATTAAAATATACTTTATTAAGAATTTGTATGCAGGAGGGTTATAGATGAATAATATATATGAGGACATAGCAAGAAGAACTCAAGGGGATATATATGTAGGTGTAGTTGGACCTGTTAGAACAGGTAAATCTACATTTATAAGAAAATTCATGGAATTATTAGTTTTACCTAATATAGAAAATGAATTTAAAAGAGAAAGAACACAAGATGAAATACCTCAAAGTGGTTCAGGAAAAACAATTATGACTGTTGAGCCAAAATTTGTTCCCGCTGATGGTGTAGAAATAAAGATTAGAGAAAATGTTTCAATGAAAGTTAGAATGGTTGATTGCGTTGGGTACATAGTTGATGGAGTTTTAGGTCATGAAGAGGATGGTAAACAAAGATTAGTATCTACACCATGGTCTAATGAAGCTATGACCTTTGAAAAGGCAGCTGAAATAGGTACAAAAAAAGTTATAAGAGATCATTCTACAATAGGAATAGTTATGACTACAGATGGAAGCATAACGGAAATAGATAGAAAATCATACTCTATACCTGAAGAAAGAGTAATAAATGAATTAAAAGAACTTAAGAAACCATTTGTAATAGTATTGAACACGCTAGATCCATATGCTGAGTCAACTTTAGAATTAAAAAGAGAATTAGAAGAAAAATATGATAAGCCTGTAATACCATTAAATGTCTTGGCTATGGATGAAGAGGATGTGGAAGAAGTTATGGAAAATGTACTATATGATTTCCCTATAAATGAAATAAATATAAATTTCCCTAAATGGATAGAAGGATTAGAAAAGAATCACTGGATAAAAAATAATATAATATGTGCTATAAAAGATAGTATAGACGAAGTTGGAGTTATAAGAGATGTAAATTCTATAATAGATGGATTTGAAAATTTGGATTTCTTAGATGAAACTCAAGTTGATAATGTAGAATTAGGAGAAGGTATAGTAAGTATAAATTTAGGAACTAAAAAGGATTTATTCTATAATGTTTTAGAAGAAAAAAGTGGATTTAAAATAGATGGAGAATATGAATTATTAAATCTAGTAACTAGATTATCGAAAGTTAACACAGAATATGAAAAGGTAGAACAAGCGCTAACTGATGTAAGAGAGAAAGGATATGGTTTAGTAGCACCTACTATAGATGAACTTACTTTGGATGTACCTGAAATAGTTAAGCAAGGTAAACAGTATGGGGTTAGATTAAGAGCGAAAGCTGGATCTATTCATATGATCAAAGCTGATATATCTACAGAAATTTCTCCAGGAGTAGGAACAGAGCAACAAGGTAAAGAAATGTTAGAAAGCTTACTAAAAGGTTTCGAAGAAAATCCAAATGAAATATGGGAATATAATATGTTTGGAAAATCATTGCATGACTTAGTAAAAGATCAATTGCAAAGTAAGTTGTATATGATGCCAGATGATGTAAGAATTAAGATACAAAGAACTTTACAAAAAATAATAAATGATGGTTGTTCAAATATAATAACTATTATTTTATAAAATTAAAAGGTGCATACAAAGGTATGCACCTTTTAATTTT
>NZ_LBBT01000328.1 GCF_001006285.1 Paraclostridium benzoelyticum | reverse complement strand
ATTTGAAAATCGGCAAATATATGTAACAACAACAATTTTTATAACTGAGGTGTTTGACTATGAAAATGTTAAATAATTTTTTTAAAAAAATCAACAACCCTGCGCCTGCGTTTAATCAGACAAAAATGGAAAAAGAAACTTCTAATGATAACTCTGATTCAACTAAGCCTAAAACAACATTCAACGATGTAGCTGGATTAGAAGAGGTTAAAGAAGAACTATTTGAAATAGTTGATTTCATGAAAAACCCAACAAAGTATCAAAAAATGGGTGCTAAGATTCCTAAGGGGGTTTTATTCTATGGACCTCCTGGTACAGGTAAGACATTACTTGCATCAGCTATGGCTGGTGAAACAAACGCATCATTTTTCAATGTAACAGGATCTGAATTCGTTGAAAAATATGTTGGCGTAGGTGCAAAAAGAGTTAGAACATTGTTTGAAAAGGCTAGAAAAGAAGCCCCTAGTATAATATTTATAGATGAAATTGACGCAATAGGAGCTAAAAGACATCTAGAAAGCAATAATGAAAAGGATCAAACATTAAACCAACTTCTTGTTGAGATGGATGGATTTAATAAAGATTCTAATATACTTATTGTAGGTTCAACTAACAGATTAGATTTATTAGACGATGCACTACTTAGACCAGGTAGATTTGACAGACATGTCCATATAGGAGAACCTAATTATCACACTAGACTAGAAATACTAAAAGTTCATACTAAAAACAAACCAATTGATAACTCTGTAGACTTAAACTTATTAGCTAAAAAAACTCACGGATTCAATGGTGCTCACTTAGCAAATATAGCAAATGAAGCTGCTATATTTGCAGTAAGAGAAAGCAGCGAAAATATCAATAGTATTCATTTTGACAAAGCTATTGAAAGAGTTATCGCTGGACTTGAATCAAAAAATTCAAAACTTATTGAAAAAGAAAAACGTATAGTGTCTTACCACGAAGCTGGTCATGCTTTAGTTAGTAATACATTAGGTATAAACCCTATACAAAAAATATCTATAATACCTAGAGGCCAAGCACTAGGATATGTACTTCAACTTCCAGATGAAGATAGATATATTTATACTAAAGATGAACTTTTAGGAAAAATTAAAATCTTACTTGCAGGTAAAGCTGCTGAAGAAATAATATTCGGTCATAAATCTACAGGAGCTAAGGATGACTTGAAAAAAGTAACTGATATAGCAACTCAAATGGTTTGTGACTATGGTATGAGTAATCTTGGTGCTATGACTATAGATCAAAATCAAAAAAGCTTTTTATCAAAACAAATCCAAGAAGAAACTACTAGTATAATAGATTCTTGTTATGAAGAAACTCTTAATCTTCTAAACTCAAGTTTAAATGACCTTCATTTAGTTTCTCAACATCTATTTGACAAAGAAACTATGACTCACGAAGAGTTAAAAAATATAATAAGAAAAGAATGTGTATAAAAAAAGTTAGCCTTTAAGGCTAACTTTTTTATTATTTATTATGCTTGAATTACGTTAGTTCTTTCTTCTACTTCTTTTAATACATTTGCAATAAATGCTTCTACATCCATTGCACCCATTTCTCCATTGTCTCTTGATCTTACAGAAACTTTCTTTTCATTAACTTCTTTTTCCCCAACTACTAACATATAAGGAACCTTTTGAAGTTGAGCTTCTCTTATTTTATATCCTATTTTTTCAGCTCTATCATCAAGCTCTACTCTTATACCTTTATCAAACAATGCATTTCTAACTTCTTCTGCATACTCTTTAAATCTATCAGATACTAGTAATATTTTAGCTTGAACTGGAGATATCCAAGTTGGGAATTTACCAGCATAGTGTTCTATTAATATACCTATAAATCTTTCTATACTTCCTAATGCAACTCTATGGATCATAACAGGTCTATGTTTTTCCCCATCTTCACCTATATAGCTGATATCAAATCTTTGTGGTAATTGCATATCTAATTGTATAGTTCCACATTGCCAAGTTCTTCCTAAACAGTCTTTTAAGTGGAAGTCTATCTTAGGACCATAGAATGCTCCATCTCCTTCATTTATTACATAAGGTAGATTTAATTCTTCTAGAGCTTCTCTTAATCCATTTTCAGCCGCTTCCCACTCTTCATCTGTTCCCATTGAATCTTCTGGTCTAGTTGATAATTCTAAGTGATATTCAAATCCAAATGCAGAATACACCTTATCTATTAATGAAACAACACCTTTTATTTCATCCTTTATTTGTTCCGGTAACATGAATATATGTGCATCATCTTGAGTAAATGCTCTAACTCTCTTAAGACCATTTAAAGCTCCAGATAATTCATGTCTATGAACTCTTCCTAACTCAGCCACTCTCATAGGGAAATCTTTGTATGAATGCTGCTTAAAGTTGTAGTATAACATACCACCTGGGCAGTTCATTGGTTTTATAGCAAATTGCATGTCATCTATATCTACAGTATACATGTTTTCTTTATAGTGATACCAGTGTCCTGAAGTTTCCCATAGTTTTTGATTTAATATTATTGGAGTTTCTATTTCTACATATCCGTCTTTTCTGTGTAATTCTCTCCAGAATTTTAATAATTCATTTTTAAGTTCCATACCTTTTGGTAAGAATAATGGGAATCCTGGTCCTTCTTCTGGTATGAAGAATAATTCTAATTCTCTACCTAATTTTCTATGGTCTCTTTTCTTAGCTTCTTCTACTAAATGTAAATACGCTTCTAAATCTTTGTTCTTCTCAAAAGATGTTCCATATATTCTTTGTAGCATCTTATTTTTTTCATCTCCACGCCAGTAAGCCCCTGTCACGTTTTGAATTTTTATAGCTTTAACCTTTTTAGTAGAAGGTAAATGTGGTCCTCTACATAAATCTGTAAAATCTCCTTGCTTATATAAAGATATAACTTCTCCCTCAGGTAGTTCTGATATAAGTTCTACCTTGTAGCTTTCCCCTTGTTCTTCCATTAACTTTATAGCATCTTCTCTACTTAATTCAAATCTCTCTATAGCTAAATCTTCTTTAGCTATTTTTTTCATTTCAGCTTCTATTTTTTCTAAATCCTCTGGAGTTAATCTGTACTCTAAGTCTATATCATAGTAGAATCCATTCTCAATACTTGGCCCTATAGCTAATTTAGCTTCAGGGTATAATCTTTTTATAGCTTGAGCTAACATGTGAGCAGATGTATGTCTGAACACATCTTTTCCTTCTTCATCATCAAATTTAAATAAATTTAATTCGCAATCTTCATTAACTTCGAAATCTAACCCAACAACCTCTTCATTAACAGATGCAGCTACTATACTTCTAGCTAATCCTTCACTTATCGATTTAGCAATATCCATAACTGTAGTACCTTTAGCATACTCCTTTACAGATCCGTCTTTTAAAGTAACTTTTATCATGACCTTACCTCCTTATTTTTTTTGTATAAAATAAAAAAACTCGGCCCATGAAAATCATGGGACGAGTAACATTCGCGGTTCCACCCAAGTTGGCATGTTATAAACATTGCCCTCTTGATGACTATAAGGTTGTCAACCGAGTACTTTTACTTATAAGCGCTTATAAGCTACTAAACTCTGCTCCAAGGTAGTTTTCAAATAGTCATTTTTAGATATACTTTCAGCCTATGATATATCCTCTCTGAAAATTGTTTCTATTTTACTCTTCCTTTTCATAGCAACTATATTAATATTAATACAAATTATATCAAATCAATTGATATATATCAACTCTAAATATTAT
>NZ_LBBT01000327.1 GCF_001006285.1 Paraclostridium benzoelyticum | reverse complement strand
TTTTATTATTTAAAATAACTTAAATTTATATATCAAATAAATTTAAGTTATTTGTATCTGATATAATTATCCATATATAAGGAGGAGAGCATATGAAAAATTTAGTAGTTTATTATTCGTTAGAGGGTAATACCAAATTAATAGCAGAATTTATCGCCAAATAAATTGGTGCAGACATAATAGAATTGAAACCTAAAAAAGAGTGTCCATCTTCAGGATTTAGAAAGTATGTATGGGGAGGTAAGAGTGTAATATTTAAGCAAAAACTAGAACTTATGAATAAGGAAATTGATATAAGTAAATATGATAATATATTTTTAGGTACTCCTGTATGGGCTGGAACTTATGCAGCTCCATTTAATACTTTTTTAGATATTAATACTATAAATAATAAGAATATAGCTTTATTTGCTTGCCGTGGCGGTGGTGGAAGCGAGAAGTGTTTTGCTAACTTCAAAAAAGAACTTTCAGAAAATACCTTTATAGGGGATATAGAATTAGTAGATCCATTAAAAAAAGAAACTGATAGTTCATTAGACAAGATTAAGAAATGGCTTCAAACACTAAACATATAAAATATATATTTAAAACTTTGATATATATTGAGTTATAGCCAAATCAAAACTCTTAAAAGAATAAACTTTATAAAATAATGGTAAATTATTTAATTTTAGTGCAAAAAATACAAATTTTACTACAATTTAAAACTTGTGTGACAATTTTGTGATACCATATATATTGAGGGGTTATAGAATTTTAGGGGGAGATGATATAATTGCTTTTTGAAGATTCAAGTGAAAATAAAGAGCTTATTAAATATGGGGTGAATTTTTTTAAAAAACCTTTATATGTTAATATGGCTATTTCAGCTATTTTATGTTTTGAAAGTTCATGTTTTTTAATATTAAAGTTAGTGCACAAAGAAACTGATGATATATTATTTTCTGCATTTTACACAACTTTATTTTTAATTTATACAACATGGACATGGAGTTCGTTTGCATATGAAATAAAGGAAAAAGACATAGACTATACTAAAAACTAAAATATAAAAATAAAAGGTATGTAAATTTCAATAAAAAATTAGTGGGAATTCAAATTGTATTTAATAGTAATATATACATAAGCTATTAAATCAATTAAAGTGTTAATATTCTATTTCAAGAGAATCATTAAGATAGGAGCTATTATTTAGTAGCCTCATACATATAAAAACAACGGGTTTTCCAAATGAAATATTTTCTTCTCTAGAAAATTCAATAAAACCTATTTTTTTATATAACTTGATAGCTCTCTTATTAAAATCAGCAACTCTTAGACAAATATCTCCTCTATATAAAAAGGTAGTTCTTCCGAAATGAATACATTCTTTTATGAAGTCTAACCCCAGTCCTTTACCAGTATCTTCAGGTCTTATCCCAAGTCCAATTTCCATAAAATTTGATCTAAAGGTATACTCATATATACCAAATAATTTATCATTAGAATCCAATACAGAAAAGTAAAAGCTATTATTATCTTCAAATATTTCATCAAAAGTTTCTTTTACACCTTCTTCTGGGATATTATAAAACGTATAAGGATATTCATATTTCCAGTTTATATATGTGTAAACCTGAAGTTCATCCATTTCTAATATTTTTCTTTTATACATAATAACCTCCATTTTAAACACTCTATGAATGCTCATTTAAAATATATTAGACGTTAAATGTAATAATCCAAGAAAAATA
>NZ_LBBT01000326.1 GCF_001006285.1 Paraclostridium benzoelyticum | reverse complement strand
TTATCAACTAACAATAGCAAGGATGATATAAGCATAATTTTTATATTACAAACAACATTGAAATAATATGTTGTTTTTTTGATATAAATTAGAAAATATAGTTAATACTAGATATATATGGTATAATTAATAGTAAAACATTTATATTGCTGTTAAAGGAAGGTAAGAGATTGATTATGAAAGGTTTTTTTGGAAAAATAGTAGAATTTATAGATAGAAACAATAAAATAATAATAAAATCTGCATTGACTGTTTTAGGCATAATTTTGATAGGAATATTTATAATGTTTACTGCTGATAATTTTAGCGTAGGTAGTGAAAGTAATAAGCTTGTAGGATACATAGAAAAAAGAAATTACTCAGAGGCAATATCGTACTATGATAAAATTAAAGAAGAGTTTTCAGACACTAAAATGAATAGACTTAGTAAAAACTTATCTAAGAAAGTAAATAAAATACTTGTAACATATGGAGATAAATATATAAAAGGAGAGATAGGTAAGGATTACTTTATTTCACTAATAAATATAATTAATGAATTAGATACAGTTTACATAGATACCGATAGTATAATTAATCAAGCCAAAAGAGTAAATGATTTATATTTACAAGAAAAAATAAGCTACAATATAGCAATTGGATATATACAAGCAGTATCAACATTGAAAATATCTAAAAATGAAATATATGTATATGCAAAAAAAATAGATGTGATAGAAGATTCAAGAAAAATTTATAATGAAGGCTTAGAAAATCAAAATAAGAAAATGTACAAAGAAGCTATTGAAGATTTTGATAAAGTTATAACTGATGATAAGAGATACTATGAATTAGCTCAGGACAAAAAAGAAGAATGTATAAAAGAAATGTATGACTATTATGTAGAAATTGCAAAAACAGAAAATAAAAATGGAAATTATCAAAAAGCTTTAGAGTATATAGATTATCTAAAGCAATATTACTTAGATGATGAGGAATTAGATAAGATGTCTTCAGAATTTGAGAAAAACTTAGAAATGTATAATATGACGAATGAGGAAGTAGTGCAGTTAATATCTAAAAAAAGCGGAATAGATATAGCGGATTTAAAAGCTAATATATTCCAACAAATGTTAAACGGAAGTAAATACTACTATGCTGAAACATTTGTAGGTAAAGATAAAATAGATGAATTTTTAATTGATCCTAGAAATAAGAATGTATATTCATATCTAGATGAACAAAAATCTTATAATAATAAATATGGAGATGGACACTGGAGAGCTACACCAAATGGAACTGTAGAATTTACTATAAGTAAAAATACAGCTCAAAGTATTTTAGAAAAAAAATTAAATGAAAAAAATGAAAAGTTTAAACACGTAACGATTGAAGATAAAGAAAAATCATTAAAATATGTAGATAATCTAGAAGTGATTAATAAATTTATTGGAAAGAAAAATGATATATATTACTATGCTGTAGTAAATAGAGGATTCTTTAAGTCTAAAGAAATTTACCTAATAAATCCATATTCAAAAGATATTTACAAAGTGGATGAAAATAGTGTAAAGAAATTTTAATAAAAGCGTGAAATCACGCTTTTATTTTTTTTGTTTGAATTTTGTAAAAAAATGTATACTTTTGACTAATTTGATTTAATATGGTATTTTAATAGTATGATATTTTTGAGAGAGGGTGATTATTATTTTAAAGTTAAATATAGAAAACGATATAAAAAATTTACATAAAAAAATAATTGATATATCGTTAATAAGTGAAGATAGCAATGATACTACTTTTTTTAACATAGATGATGAAGAAATACATGAAACTTTGAAAACGCTTAAAAAAACGTATGTAACAAGTAATAGTAAAGATGAAACTATACTAAACTTAAAACATAAGACTAAAAAACAAAAAAAAGATACTAGAGAATTAAAGCTAGAATCTTATAAAAAGTATAATGAAGCATTAAATATGATCCAAAGAAAATTTATGACTAGTGCTATTGATATAATAGAAGAAGCATTAGAACTAAATCCTAAAGATGTAGATATTTTAAACTTAAAAGGGTTACTGAAACTTTTAAAATGCAATTTTGATGAAGCATTTGAAAGTTTTTACAAAAGTTCGTGTTATGATAATAATGAATTAGCCAAGAAGTATGTAAGTATATTAAGTTCAGAAGAATTTAATATATTTTTAAGTAGATATAATCATGCTGTAAGATTTGTAAATAATGAATTCTACCAAGAAAGTATACAAATACTTGAAAATATAAGAACGGAAGAACCTGAACTTATAGAGCCTTATTTAATTTTACATTTAATATATGAAAAACTAGGGGATAATGTAAAAGCTAATGAGTATATGGATAAGTTAAGAGAAGTTGATAAGGATAACTTATTATTTGAAAAAGAAATTGTAAAAACTCCTAAAAAAGAAGAAGAAAAGAAAGAATCGCCTAAAAAACAGAAAAGTCATATGCCATTATACACATTAATAGCTGTATTAGTATTAGCAATTGGAGCTTTATACTTAAATAATAAGAAAAAGTTAAATAACCTTAATGACCAGGTAGCTGCAAAAGAAGAAAAGTTAACTGAAACAAGTGAAAAGTTAGATAAAACAAAAGATGAATTAAAAGAAGTTAAAACTGAAACTGACAAAACAAAAGAAGATCAATCTAAATCTGAAGTTATAGTTGGAGATGAGGAAGAACTTTTCAATAAAGCTATGGATCTTAAAAAAGAAGGAAAGAATGAAGAGGCTATAAAGTACTTAGAGTTAGTAGTTAAAAATGGTAAAACAAAGAAATATATATCAGAATCTATATACCAATTAGCTCAATTAAATGAAAAAACTAAAAATAATGAAGAAGCTATAAAATATTATAAAAAATATGTAAATACTTATAAGCCATCAGATAATTATTATGATGATAGTTATTATAATATGGGTATGATTTACTATAAGCAAGGAGACTTAGAAAAAGCTCAACAAACTTTCTATAGTTTAAGAGCTGAAGACCCGGACAGTATGTATAATAACTCACAAGTAGAATCAATATTAAAAGAAAGATAAGAGTGCTGTGCACTCTTTTTTTTGTTTTAATAATCTATATTTACTAAAACTATGTATGATTAAAGATATTTTTCTATATAGAAAAATATCTTTA
>NZ_LBBT01000325.1 GCF_001006285.1 Paraclostridium benzoelyticum | reverse complement strand
AAATTTTATTATATTGTTATTAAAATATTTCTTCTAAAAATCCATATTAATAAATATAGCCCATATAAAAAATTATATGAGCTATATTTATTAATATGAATAAGGTGGAGCTATAAATGGATAAAGCAATAACGATAATCCAACCAATGAAGCAATAGGAAATCTTCTTCTTCTATAACGTCTATACCTTCTAGGCATTTGTCTTGATGTTGTTTCATCCTCATTTTCTATTACATCTTCTCCAACTAATACAGTTACCCCATAGTCATCTGAATCTGTAATTATTCCATCAAATTTACTTCCATCTTTTAGAGTTATGATAACATGAAAGTCTTTTAGTTCATTGCATTTTTCCTGCATTTTATTTATATTTCTAGATGTATTCATTTTCTTTCATCTCCTTTCCTTTACATAATATGAATTATTCCTAACCTTGTTACTTTTCAAATTTATAGACTTATAAACTTACAGTAAAAAACTCATACCTAATTTGATATGAGTTTCTCTAGTTTATAATCTTAAACTATTTGATAATATAATCCGTCATTTGTGCAGTAAAAATATAGTCTTCCATGACCTTGTTTACGGAATCTAAATTGCATATTCCATTCAGGGTATTGCTTTACAATAAGAGCTCTATCTCCTCTTACATATGCTACAAATGAGATGTAATGTTCTTTCTTCATCTCATGTTCAGAAGTTACAAATAATTCATCTTCAACAGGTTCTATATTAAGTAAATGTTTATCATCTGCCTTTTTAACTTCTAATGGTTCTATTTTTTTCCCACAACATGATATACTTGCATCACCTGTAGCAGTCATTAAATTATTACATTGTGGACATACATAAAATTTTAATTTGTTCATATTTCCTCCTACGAATTCGTTTAAATTTATTTCTCCTGATAAAATTCCATCAACACTTGTTCCTAATATTTGTGCTAACTCTGGTAATAATGAAATATCTGGGCAGCCTTGCCCTCGTTCCCATTTACTTATTGTTTTATCACTTATATTCATTTCATCAGCAACTTGTTTTTGAGTCATATTTTTTTCTTTTCTTAATTGGTAAATTAAATTACCAATTTTTTTACAATCCATCGGCCCCACCTCTTAATAATAATTTAAACTACTTAAAGATTTTATTCAATAAACGAATCGTAGAGTAAAACAAAAGACATACCTGATAATTCAAGTATGCCTCAATTTATTTTAAATATTATAGTTTAAATCCTTTTTTTATAGCATTAGTTGGACATGACTTAACACATTCTCCACATCTTATACAATCTATGCTATTTGGCTTTTTATAAACTTCTATATCCATATGACATTTTTTAGTACATACATTACATCCTACGCACTTCTCTTTATCAATACTGTATTTATAAAAGCTAAATTTATTAAAGATTGAATAAAATGCTCCTAATGGGCAAAGGTATCTACAAAACGGTCTATATACAAATGTAGATAATATAATAATTGCTATAAGTATAAATAACTTCCAAGCATATAAAAATCCTATAGTACTTCTTAAAGATTCATTTAATAGTACTAGGGGTATACCTCCCTCTAAAGTACCTGCTGGACATATAAATTCACAGAAATATGGTTTGGATAATCCAAATTCATTAGTTACAAACATAGGTAAAATTATTACAAATACCAATAATATTACATATTTAAGATATTTTAAAGCTCCATCTAGTGTCTTATTCACTTTAACTTTTTTTACCTTCACTTTATATAATAAATCTTGGAAAAATCCAAATGGACATAGCCACCCACATATGAATCTTCCAAATACAACACCAAATAAAGTCATTAACCCTACTATATAATAGGAAAAATTGTACTTTATGCTTCCTAAAACAGCTTGTAATGATCCTATAGGGCATGAACCTAATGCTCCAGGACATGAGTAGCAATTAAGTCCTGGAACACATAATTTCTTAGTATCTCCTTGATATATCCCTTTTTCAATGAATCCCTTGAAGTTAGCATTTGTGAGTAATGTAGCTATTAATTGAGTTATATTTCTTTTATCCAATTCCAATACACTCCAAGCATATGTTAATAGCTTTCTTTAATACTACTTTAACCTCACCTCTACTAGATCCTACTGCAATAAAGCAAATACTCATAGCTAACACTATATATCTTGTTAATTTCTCTTTCATATAATAATCCTACTTAATAGATTTTAAAACTTCATCTATTTTTGCATTGTATTCAGCTTTACTTGCTGTTCCTACTAAAGCTGTGCTTACTATTTTACCGTCTTTATCTACAAATATTGTAGTTGGAGTTCCTTTAACATTTTTAAGTATCCACTCATGTAAATCTTTATCTGGTATTACATTATCAAATTTAACACCTTTTTTATCCAATATTGATTTAGCTAATGCCTCATTATCTTCATCTGGCGTGTCTGCTACAACTCCGATAATATTAACTCCTTTAGATTTAACTTCCTTAGATAATTCTTGTAATTCTGGCATTTCATCTATACATGGCATACATGATGTACCCCATATATTTATCATTGTAAGTTTATTCTCTTTAAATATAGAACTATCTATGTTTTTACCTTGTATAGTTTTAGATTTAAACGATATAGTACCATTTATACTCTCTTCAGTTGCTTTTTCATCTTTAGTGTTAGATTTTATTTTAGATGGATCAATTGGTTTTATACTATCCTTAAACTCATTTATAGACTTTTCAATATTTTTAACCTCAGATTTTGAATCATCTGATAAGTTGCTGTCGTCTATTTTTTCGTTATATACAAAGTAGTATACATAGTTATTTAGCTCTCCAACTTTATCTTTTTTACTATAATTTGAATATTTTTCACTTTTTAATACTTTCTCAGCATCATTTTTATTTAATTTTAATATAGAACCTATATTTTTCATTTTTTCCATATATAAATTCATTAATTTTTCTTCATCTGATTTATCTATTTTCCCTTTATTAGATACTTTCTTTTCATCCATTTTCTTAGACAATTCACCCAGTTCTTTTGCATCATCAGTACACATGAAACTAAATGACATTTCACTTTCATCTAATACCGCTCCTCCAGCTCCAATTTTTTCCCAAGAATTAGGTAACTTAAACTTAACTCCTAACTCTTGTACTACTGTTTCATCAGAACTTTCTTGATTACTACTTTGTGTTTGTGCTGACTTATTTTTATCTGATGTTTTGCTTCCTAAATTGCTACATCCCCCTAATGCTAAAACTGCAATTAAAAAACCTGTCATTAGAAATCTTCTTTTCATTTTATCTCTCCTCGTTTGTTATTATTTACACTATACATCTTAAATGATTAACTTTAACTGTAATTAAACTCAATCTTAAATAAACCTTAAAAATAAATTGTTAGTACTTTTAGTAAAATCAATAATATTTAGGCATAAAAAAACATCGGATGATTTTAACATCCGATGTTTTTATTATATTAATCTTCTACAAGTTTACTTAATTTTTTATCTAAAGTCCATAGTACTATTCCACATACAATTACTACAGCTCCTACCATAGCATATGCAGGTGCAAATGAGAATTTTGATAAGAATTCATATAAGTAACCATGTGCTTTAGCAGCTATAAATACTGCTAGTGGCCATATCCCCATCATTAATCCCAATACTTTAGCAGGTGAAAATTTACTTATAAATGAATTTCCAAGTGGAGAGAATACCATTTCACCAAGCGTCATTAATACTCCAAACATAACTATCCATATTAAACTCGCTTGACCATCTCCTCTTAATACTTCTGCTAATGCCATTACTGCAAATGATAATCCTAGTAATACCATACCTAATGCAGTTTTCTTGAACATACTTAAATCCCCTTTAGGAGATCTTGCACGTTTATTCCAAACCATAGCTAATATTGGTCCAAGAATTATACAAGAAAGAGCATTTAATGAGTCGAACCAAGCTGATGGTACTCTAAAGTTTCCTATCATCCAATTGGCTTTATTAGCATCAGCAAAATCTGGTCCCCAATGATATAGTATTGGTAAGCTTGTTAAGTAGTATACTAACCAAAATGCTATAGAGAATACTGTAAGGAATACAATTGCACCTATTCTTAATTTATCTTTTTTAGTTAAAGGCTCTTCAGAAGATCTTTGCGCTCCTGATTCAGATGTAACATTAGTTTCATTTACTTTAAATGGTTTTTTACCAACATCTCCAAATGAAGCTTTTCCTCCAACTACAAACCATATTGTATCTAAGAATAAAAGCAAACCACATATTAAGAATGTTCCTCCAAACCCTACTGCAGAATAAGCTATGAAAGATACAAGTGTAGTTCCTATAAATGAACCTATATTAACAAAAGAATATTGAACAGAAAATGCACCATCAAGGTCTTCTTTATTTTCAAATAATCTACCATTTATACCTGCTAGATTCCCTTTAAATAATCCTGTTCCTATTGATACAAGTATTATCATTGCCCATACAAGTCCAATTGATGTTTGAGCAGATGCTTGCCATCCACACATATATCCAAGTCCCATAAGTATCGTTCCTATAGGAACACATAATCTTGGACTTAACCATCTATCTGCTATAAGCCCTCCAAGTATAGGAGTTACATAAGTAAATGCTACTAAGTTGGCAATCATTTTAGCTCCATCTGATGAACTTAATCCAAGTCCTCCTTTTGCAACTGCTGCAACTATGAATATTCCAATTAACCATTTAGAAGAATAAAATGCCATACGTTCTAATGTATATGAGAATGAACAAACATAAAAACCAAAAGGATATTTCTTTTTATTTTTTACTGCGCTTTCCATATTCCCCTCCAAAATATTTAGTATAATATTTTCTTGTATATGATTAATTTAATTATTGCATATACAAATTACTAGTATCTATAAAAGATAACTAGCTACCCCTTTTAAATTTTGTTGGATATCCCCTCCAACTATTAATGTTATAATTTCATCGTTTTTTACTACTCATCAGTGTCAATTAAGTATAAACATTCTGAATATAATAAATAAATGTAATGATTCCATTTTGACTTAAACACTGATTTTAAAACTGCACACTTAATAATATTTTAATTTTACAATACTCTTGGATTATTGTTTGATAGACTTAGATGTTATATGATGCTTTTAAATGTTTGAAAACTAATTCTATTTAGTCTGTTAAGATTATGTCTGAGTTGATAAATTTCATTAGAAATTTTTAGATGTCTATATAGCTTGAATTTAAATAATATGTACGATTAACTTTTCGCTATATATTTTTTAATTTAGTCATTTTATGAAGTAGTCTTTTACTACTATAGTTGAAATATTAGTACTTTTTTCTGCATGTACTATATTGTTTTTGTCAAAATAAAAGTGATGATTATAATCGCCTCCAATTTCAACAATTTTCCAACAATTTACATTATACCCTCCCTTAAACTATTTACCTCCTTATGAGAAATTTAGCAAAAAAACTTTTTACTGTCAATATAAATATTCTTTATATTAA
>NZ_LBBT01000034.1 GCF_001006285.1 Paraclostridium benzoelyticum | reverse complement strand
ATTACTTTAAATAGTAATATATAATTATATTACTATTTAAAGGAGTTTGTTTTATGTTAAAAAAAGTGGCCGCTATTCATGATTTATCTGGTATAGGAAGATGTTCTTTAACTGTAGCTATTCCAATACTATCAGCTTTAAAAGTTCAATGTTGCCCATTCCCAACAGCTATATTATCAAGTCAAACAGGGTTTCCAGAGTATTCATTTTTAGATTTGACAAACGAGATGAATAAATATAAAAATGTTTGGGATAATCTTCATATACAGTTTGACTGTATATATAGTGGTTTTTTAGGATCTAAGGACCAAGTTAATATAGTTTCTAATTTTATAGATAATAATAAGAGTTCATTAGTAGTTGTAGATCCTGTAATGGGTGATGACGGAGATTTATATCCTATATTTGATAATGAAATGTGTAATAAAATAAAAAGCCTCGTACAAAAATCGGATATAGTTACACCTAATTTAACAGAGGCTCTTATTCTAATTGGAGAAAATTTAAATAATACCAACTTAAACGAATCCAATCTAGTTAATATTGCAAAGCAAGTTTCTAATTTAGGTCCTAGTAAAGTTGTTATTACAGGTATAAAAATTAAAGATTATATTTATAATTTATCATTTGATAAAAATTTAGATGAAGCTTATTTTACATCTTCACCATTTAATAATATTTCGTATAGTGGTACTGGCGATATCTTCACGTCTATTCTTACAGGTATGATATTAAATGGACATTCATTAAAAAATAGCGTTATAAAAGCTAACAACTTCATCAGTAATGTAATTTCATATACATCTAAATTCGATACAGACAGAAATGACGGAGTTATGTTTGAAATGTTTTTAAATGAGCTTACAAATTAAACCTAAACACTTAATCTAAGTGTTTAGGTTTAATTTCTATTTTTTATATTTTAACTCTAAAATTTCTTGATTTACTTTTAATTTAAATTTATTGTCCTTTAATACAATTTTATATCCACTTAAGTATATATCTTTTAAACTTTTAACTATATCTGGCTTATTGTCTATAAAGTTAAATCTGTGCATGCATATATTATTATAAGTATTAACATCATTTAATATGTTAATTTCTGATTTTAAATTTTGTTTTGTTTGCATATTTCTAACGTTTTTTTTATACATTTTATCAAATTCTAATTGATAGAAGTTTAATTTAACTTCATTATAATCAACTATTCGTTCTATAATACTTTCCTTTATATTTATATCATCTATATTGACAAGGTTATGATCTATATAAGCTATTATATACTTTGATTCTATATCATTTTCAATAAATTTATTTAACTTAT
>NZ_LBBT01000324.1 GCF_001006285.1 Paraclostridium benzoelyticum | reverse complement strand
TGTATAATTGCTATTATAAATATAATTAAATAAATAATAGACATTGCAGGTATTAAATAAGCAGCTTTTTTTACTATACATACTAATAATAAAATTGCAAATTCATATATTACAAATGATATGTAAAAATCAATAAGTTTTAATCCGTTCTTTTTTATGAATTTAGATTCTTTTCCATATATCTTCCATGCAGCATATGCTATTATAACCCCAATTATATTAAGCATCATAACAGCTGCTGTCATTACCATCATAGTAATACTTTCATTTTTTGTAGATCTTTGATTTTCTGTCATAATACATTTCCTTTCATTAATAATTTCTATATTATATTTTGAACCATTTATCAAAAATCGTCAACTTTTTATTAAAATTCTATATTCATTTACTATTTTAAATTATTTAGATATAATTCTTATAGGTGAAGTTTACATATTGGAGGTATATTATGGCAATAGAAATGAACATAAAAGAATTATATGAAGTTGGAGAAAGCTTTGAAAGCTGCGTTGGAAAAGGATCAAAATCTGAAAGATCTAGGATTCCTAAAAATACATCAAGAATCAACTTGAACGAAGATATCATAAATAAAATAGCTAGCTATCCAAACAAAGTTAATATACTTGTTTCAGGGGAAATATGGTGTCCTGATTTTCAACTTAATGTATCAGTTTTAAAAAAATTTATTGATATTAATGATAATTTCGATATATCTGTTATAACTATGGCTAGAGGTAAAAAATTTATGAGTGAAGCCTTAAATATAGAAAAAGAAAACTTTAAAGGTCCCACAATTGCATTTTTGAATGAAGATTTTAATGTTATAGGAGTATTTGAGGAACGACCTCAAGAAGTAAAAATTGTTGATGACTTTGAAGAAATAAAAATTGATTACTATAAAGGTAAGTATTTATTAGATACTGTTAATGACTACTTAAATATCTTAAATATAAAATAAAAAACTACTAGATAGAAAATTCTATCTAGTAGTTTTTTATTTTATATTTAAACAGCATTCTTTGCATTTTCATAAATCCCAACATCTTCATATTTTTCATTTTTTTGAATTTTTGATTTATTTTTTTGAAGTATTTTTCTTGCAATTACAAGTACTATTGCTTCAGATACAAGTGTTGTAAACCATATACCTGTACCTCCAAATATAGACGTCATCAGTATTAAGCTTAAAGTTATTACTACTAATCCTCGTCCTAATGATATTACACTTGCATGTACCGCTTTTCCTGTTGAAACACAAAAACCTGATATTATTACATTATATCCCATAATTAAATATGCTACTGAAGATATTCTTAAAGTTTTTACAGTATAATTAAATAGTATTATATCTGATTTATCAATAAATATAGATACTATTTGATTTGCAAATATTAAAACTAATAAAAATGCTATTACTGAAGCTTTTGTTATGTAGCTTAAGCTCATTTTTAAAAGACTCAGTACGGATTTATTATCTTCCATACCATAATAGTAACTACATATTGGTTGTAATCCTTGAGATATTCCTAGCATAGTTGTAAGAACTAAAGTTGTTACATAACAAATTACACTATAACTAACTAAAGCATTTTCACCTATTAACATTAATATGCTTTGATTAAATAGTAATATAACCACTGCTAAGCTTGCCTCTGTCATAGAATCTGGAATACCTATTAAAACAATTCTTTTTATAAAGCTAAAATCAAATTTAAATTTACAAAATCTTAGTTTTCCTCTTCTTCTTAAAAAATGAGTTAAGAAAAATGTCACTGAAAATACTCTAGCAATTCCAGTTGCCAAAGCTGCACCTTCAACTCCCCATCCCCATTTAAGTACAAATATATAATCTAAAACTATATTAGTTATTGCTGAAATTATAACTCCTATTGTAGATAGATGAGGATATCCATCACACTTTATAAGTAACTCAAGTCCATAAGAAACTAAGTAAAAAGTAACAAATAATATAATATTCCCTAAATATCCTTTAACTAAAGGTAATGTACTTTCTGTTGCTCCTAAAAATATAGATATTTTTTCTAAGTTACCTAAGCTAAATACAATAATAAATATAGATATAATAGCTAGTACTACAGTATTAAGTGTAAAGTATTCACTTGCTTTTTTATCATCACCTTTACCAAGGGTCATTGATACAACAGTTGATGCTCCAGTTGATAATAAAACTGACACAGCAAATAAAGTATTTATAAATGGTGTTGATATATTAACAGCTGCCAAGGCTTCACTTCCAACCCCTTTGCTGACAAAAGCTCCATCTACCATAGAATATAGTGAAAATACCCACATAGATGCTACTGATGGTATTACATATTGTTTAAATTGAGTTTTTAAATCTTTTACGTTTTTCATAATTATTACCTCCCTCCACCTAATTGAATATAAACTATGGTATAATACTCAAGTCAACAATTTTATTTCAAAATGGGGTGATTTTTTTGAAAAGAAAATATTATAAAACTGGAGAATTATCAAAAATCTATAATTTAGGTAGAGATTCCCTTAAATATTATGAAAAGTTAGGTCTATTAAATCCAGGTAGGGATACAAATTCTTACAGAATGTACACTATAAAAGATATATGCAATTTAAATTTAATAAAAGAACTTAGAAGCCTTGATTTTTCTATGCAAAGAATAAAAGAATACTTAGAAAATAGAAATGTTAAAACTACTAAAAAAATGTTACAAGAAGAGATAAAACTTATAGATCAAAAGCTAGACGAGCTGACTATGCACAAAGAAAGCTTAAATAAAAGGCTAAGCTCTATTGATAATACACTAGACCATACAAATTTTAATAGAATTGAACTTTTATACATGAATAAAAGAAAAGCACTTACAGTTAATTCAAATGTTAGCTTTGATGAAAATGTAGATTACTTAATTCAAAGGTTAAATGAAAAATTTGATGATAAGTTCTACGTATTAGGGAATAGCAATTTTGGCTCAGTATTTGATACAAAAAGTGTTTCAAATGGAATTTTTAATAATTATAAATCTATATTTTGCTTACTTGATGATAATGCTACCAACTTCAATTTTACAATAGAAGAAGGTTATTATGTAACTTATACATATAAAGGCGATTATAAAAAAACAGCAAAAATAATCCCTATGTTGTTTAAATTTATAGAATTTAATAACTACACAGTTCTTGGAGATCCTATAGAAATTTATAAAATAGATATTTATGAAACTTCTCTAGAAGATGAGTACGTTACTCAAGTTCAAATTCCAGTTCAATTAGTAAGTGATTTATATGAATTTTAAAAAAGGGTATATTATCTATACCCTTTTTTGTTACGGAATTAAAGTATCAATTCCATTTATATATTCTTCATCTTCTATTGAAGAAATAGAGCTTAAGTTTATATTAACTCCATCTTTAAGTTTTACTAATTTACAAGGAAGTAGTCTATTGCTATCAAGTTTATCACTTAAAAACTTTTCTATAAATTCAGTAGTGTTTGAATAATCAGCTTCATATTCACTTCCATCTTTCATCATAATCTTTATCATAAGTTGCCTCCATAACCAATTTGAAACTTACGCTATTTCTTGTACTCTTATTTCTACATTGTCATCATTTCCATCTATAAGTATATGACATCCATTATAAACTTTACCAGCTATCATCATTTTAGCTATTTTTGTTTCTAATACATTTCCAATATATCTCTTAAGTGGTCTAGCTCCATAAATAGGATCATAACCTTCTTTTATCAATACATCTTTAGCACTATCAGTTATACTTAAAGTTATATGCTTATCAACTAATCGTCTTCTTAAATCATCTAAGAATATGTCTATAATTCTTCTAATGCCTTCTTTATCAAGAGGTTTAAACATTATGATATCATCAACTCTATTTAAAAACTCAGGTTTAAATCTTCTCTTCATTTCATTCATTACCATTTCTTTAGTAGACTCTTTTATTTCACCTGAATCTTCTAATAAATATGAACTACCTATATTTGAAGTCATTATTATTATTGTATTTTTAAAATCAACTGTTTTACCTTTATTGTCAGTAAGTCTTCCATCATCTAATATTTGAAGGAATAAGTTAAATACATCTTCATGCGCTTTCTCTATTTCATCAAATAGTAATACTGAATATGGATTTCTTCTTACAGCTTCTGTTAATTGTCCTCCTTCTTCGTATCCTACATATCCTGGAGGCGGTCCTATAAGTCTTGATACTGCATGTTTTTCCATATATTCTGACATATCAATTCTAATTATATTTTCTTCACTATCAAATAAATTTCTAGCTAAAGTTTTTGCAAGTTCTGTTTTACCAACACCTGTAGGTCCTAAGAATATAAATGATCCTATTGGTTTATTTTCATCTTTAAGTCCTGCTCTGTGACGAATAACAGCATTACTTACAGCCGTTACAGCTTCATCTTGTCCTATAACACGAGTTTTTAACTCTTCTTCTAATCTTAGTAATTTTTCTTTTTCGCTTTCAACTAACTTAGTTATAGGTATATTTGTCCATTTAGAGATTACTTCTGCAATTTCTTCTTCTGTAACCTCTTCTTTTAATAAAGATGTTTGATTGTCATCTTCCATTTTTTCTTCTGCTTCTTTAATTTCGTTTTCAAGTTTTGGAATTATACCATATTTAAGCTCTGCAGCTTTATTTAAATCATATTCTCTCTCATATCTTTCTACATCTCCTCTAGCCTCATCAAGTTTAGCCTTAAGGTTTCTAACATTCATTATATGTGACTTTTCTTTTTCATATATAGCTGTTAAATCATCATTTTTAGACTTAAGTTCAGCTAATTCATCTTGAAGTTTTTCAAGTCTTCTTTTACTTGCTTCATCCTCTTCTTTAAGAAGTGCTTCTCTTTCAGTCTCTAATGTAAATATTTTTCTTCTAACTATATCTAACTCAGTTGGTAGTGAGTCAATTTCACTACGAATCATAGCACTTGCTTCGTCTATTAAGTCTATGGCTTTATCTGGTAAATATCTATCTTGTATATATCTATCTGATAATTTTGCTGCTGCAACTATTGCAGAGTCATGGATTCTAATACCATGGTGAATTTCAAATTTTTCTTTTAATCCACGAAGTATAGAAATTGTATCACCTACACTAGGTTCATCCGCTATAACTGGTTGGAATCTTCTCTCTAATGCTTTATCTTTTTCTATATACTGTCTATATTCATCAAAAGTAGTAGCACCTATACAATTTAGTTCTCCACGAGCTAACATTGGTTTTATTAAGTTTCCTGCATCCATAGCCCCGTCTGTTTTTCCTGCTCCTACTATTGTGTGTATCTCATCTATAAATAAAATTATTTTTCCTTCAGCGCCTTGAACTTCTTTAAGCACTGCTTTTAATCTTTCTTCAAATTCACCTCTATATTTAGCACCTGCTATTAATGATCCCATATCAAGCGCAAATATAATTTTATCTTTAAGTCCCTCAGGTACATCTCCTCTGACTATTCTTTCTGCTAAGCCTTCTACTATAGCAGTTTTACCTACACCTGGCTCACCTATTAAAACAGGATTGTTTTTTGTTCTTCTTGAAAGAATTCTTATAACTCTTCTTATCTCTTCATCACGACCTATAACTGGGTCTAATTTATTTTTTTTAGCTAAATTTATTAAGTTTGTACCATATCTAGCTAATGCGTCATATGTACCCTCTGGATCTTGGGTTTCTACTCTTTGATTTCCTCTAACTTTTGATAATACTTCTAAAAAGCTGTTTTTATTTATATTGTATTGTTTAAATATTTTACCTATATTTGAACGTGATTCTAATTCAATTATAGCTAAAAATAAATGTTCAACACTTATATACAAATCATTGAATTCTTTTGAAATTTCTTCTGATTTTATTAATACTTCATTTAACTTTCTTGTAGCTACTACACCTTGTGAACTAGCTGCCTCACCTTGAACTTGAGGTAGTTTTAAAAGTTCAGTTTTTACACTTGCTTTTAGGCCTTCTACAGATATACCCATTTTCTCTATTATTCTAGGTATTAATCCATCTTCTTGGTCTATTAATGAATAAAGTAAATGTATTGTATCTACTTGTTGGTTATGATTTTTAACAGCTTCACTAAAAGCATCATTTAAGCTTTTTTGGACTCTTTGTGTCATTTTATCTGCTTCCATAAAAAACTCCTCCAAACTTTTAAATTTAATTTACTATAACTTATACCACTATAAATTTATAGTAAACATTTACCATTAATTTAAATATATTCT
>NZ_LBBT01000323.1 GCF_001006285.1 Paraclostridium benzoelyticum | reverse complement strand
AGGACATATGCATTGCATTCATATGCATTCATTGAAGTGATATTTGCAGATTTTGTTGACGCAGGGAAGTGTTATAGAACCTATTGTGGTTGTTCGAGGAAATGAGATGGTATTGGTTATAGTGGGACTACTGAGTTCTATATCTACAAGTATTTCTGATCTTGATTGTGATTCTTTTAAAATGTTGATTAATTCATTGTGGTTTAAATATCTCGTCAAAATTATTGGTTTGTTTGCTGCTGTTTGTGATGATTACTGCGACCTCACTCTTGTTCGGTACTCGTG
>NZ_LBBT01000322.1 GCF_001006285.1 Paraclostridium benzoelyticum | reverse complement strand
ATATAGGAGTCTATTAAGTAACCCTTAATAGGCTTTTTAATTTTAGGAAAGTATTTCTACTTAGAATATGTAAATAATCTATGAAGCTTAGTTATATCAATATAATATTAATTTTAATATTAAAATAAAGGAGTTTTATTTTTTTTATAGAATTTGTAGTTAAATAGGATACTATACAATTTAATAATATTCTACAAAGAAACATAAGAGGGGGATGTTGAAATGGATGTATTAAAAGTTTCATCAAAATCTAATCCAAATTCTGTAGCAGGTGCTCTAGCTGGAGTTATAAGAGAAAATGGAAGTGCTGAAATTCAAGCTATTGGAGCAGGAGCTTTAAATCAAGCTATTAAAGCTGTTGCTGTAGCAAGAGGATTTGTTGCACCAAGTGGTATAGATCTAGTGTGTGTTCCATCATTTACTGATGTCAATATAGACGGAGAGGAAAGAACAGCTATTAAGCTTGTCGTAAATCCAAGATAAATTTTTAGAAATTTAGAGGCTATGAAAATAGTCTCTTTTATTTTGAATAAGATATGTATATTAGGAAAATATAAGTTAAGAAATATAAGGAGGTGCACTATGCAACTTAGAAGAGCAGCAGAAATATGCAATAATAATGAAAATAATAATATTACACTTTATTATTATAATAAACCAGTAAAACTAGTTAGTGTTGACAATAACATTGGTACAGCATATGTTAAATCTCTAAATGATGATTCAAAATTTGAAGTTAATTTAGAATCATTACATGAAAACGAAAAATAATAAAAAACGTCATTTTAAGTTTAAATTGACCTAAAATGACGTTTTTTATTATTTATTTGTATTATATATGTATATACAATTATACCTATATAATATGAGCGGATATAATATATAAATACGTTATAGTAGATATAATATACAATGATTATAATTACATCTATGAAAAACATATTAATTATATATAGATATATGAAGAGTAGTACATTTCGTAATACCTAACTATCCTTTAAATGTATATTTAGGGTATAGTTAGTATAAAAAGCAACTATATCTATATATTTAACGTTTTTTAACATATATCTTTTATTTTATTGATTTTTCATAGCTTCTCTTTTTGTTTTAATATTTGATTTTAATAAATTAATTTGCAATATTAAAATATTATTTGTCTACGTTAATATTATTTAACCTAAATCTACATTTTTTGAAAAATTATAGATTTACATCGTATTTAAATTATTATTATTTTTAATAAGAAAACTCCAAAAATATATTCTCTTACTATAAGATTAATAATTTATTGGAGTTTTCCTATTTATTTTATTTATATAATTTTCTGTAAATCTTAGCTATATCTTGAACATCCATTTGTACATAGTTATTATTTAAAAGCCTTTGTTGCGTTTCAATTACACTTTGTGCAAAAGAATCTATTTCTTCTTCTTTCATACCATATTCATATAAATGTTTTTTAGATATTAAGTTACTTAATAAATTTTCCAAAGCTTCATACACATCTACATCAGTCTTAATTTCTAAAATTTCTGATATTAATTTATTTAAATTTTTAATTTTACCTTTAGGATTTTTAATATTATAGTATCTAAATACCTCTATAAAAAATTGATAATTAGCCTCTCCATGAGGTACATGATATTTTCCCCCTAGTGGATATGAAAGTGCATGAACTGCTCCAACCCCTGCATTTCCAAATGCAATTCCTGCATAGTTACTAGCTATTAAAAAGTCTTCTATTATTTCTTTTCTATATTCTTTGCCCTTTTCTATAACCTTTTTATATCCATCTATTATAATTTTAATTGCTTCAATACTAAACATTTCTGTAAAGTTGTTCGCATTTGGAGAAACATAAGCTTCTATAGCATGAATTAATGCGTCTATTGAGCTATACATAAAGAAATCATAAGGCAATCCCTTAACAAGTTCTGGAATAAGGACTGCATAATCTGGATATAACTCTGGTACAGCAAGACCCATCTTTGTTTCTTTGCTTTTTATTTCGGCAATTGATATGTTCGTAACCTCGCTACCTGTACCACAAGTAGTAGGCACTATTATTAGCTCTTTATCTTTTACTGCAGGAACTATTTTCTCAAAAAGTTTGCGAGAACAATCAGTATTTTTAAGGGATAATATTTTTGATACGTCAATAATTGAGCCTCCTCCAATTGCTATTACTCTTTTTATATTTTTAGGAGCTATATATTTAACTATTTCATCGATTATATCATCTGAAGGCTCTTTTAACTTATAGTCTTCTTGAAAAATATATTCACTATCAATGTTTAAATCTTTTAAGAAAAAATCATACAAAAACTTATTTGTAAATATTAAATCACCATTGCCTATTTTAAACTCCTCAATAAAAGCTTTACAAGTATTAAATTTAAAAATTTGAGGTTTTAATTCTATCATTTTCATTAGAGCTCCTCCTTAATTTAAAGCTTTTTCCAATGTTTTTTCATATTCCCAGATTTCTTCATCTGTTGGTGCGTTTGCTTGTGCATTATAAAAACCTATTCTTGATATGTTAATTAAATGCTTATAATCTAAGTTTTCAGAAATACTATTATTTCCCCATGAACCACAGCCTAATGTAGTAGTTGGGGCAAACCCATTGTAGAAGCTTCCTCCTGCTGAAGTTGATGATGGTTGATTTACAACAAGTCTACTTACTGTTAGATTAGTTGCAGCATATTTAATATGATCTTTATTATTTGAGTGAATAGCGCAAGAATGTCCTTTTCCTTCTACATTTAAATTAGCTTGGGCTATTTCTATTGCTTCATTAAAGTTTTCATACTCAAATGAAATCATCACTGGACACATTTTTTCTTTACATAATACATCTTCAAATCCTTTGCCTCTTGCTTTTAATACAATAACCCTTGTGTCTTTCGGAACATCTACTCCTGCTAAATTAGCAATAAATTGAACACTTTGACCAACTATCTTTCCATTAATCTTTCCATCTATAAAAATTACCTTTGCGAATTTTTCTATAGTTTTTTCATCTGATACATAGAAAGCTCCATTTTTCTTAAATTCTTCTATAGTTCTTTCATAAAGTTCTTTAGGTATTATAGCACTTTGTTCTCCTGAGCATATAATTCCATTATCAAAAGTTCTTCCAGTAACTATTTTTGTTACAGCTTCTTTTATATCGATGTCTCTATCGATTATACACTGTACATTTCCAGCTCCAACCCCATAAGCTGGTTTTCCACTACTATAAGCTGATTTAACCATTCCCATACCACCAGTAGCTACTACTACATCAGCTGATTTCATAAGCTCTAAGCTTAGGTCTATAGATGGTTCCTCTATAATTTGAATTAAATTTTCTGGTGCTTCAAATTTTTTGATAGCTTCATTAAATAAGTCTACTAGATATTTGTTACATTTTTTTGCTCTTGGATGGGGAGAAATAATAATAGAATTCCCTCCTTTTAATGCAAACATAGCGTTGCACATTGGTGTAACAATAGGATTTGTACACGGCGTTACAGCCCCAATTACTCCCTTAGGCTTAGCAACTTTAATAATTGCATTTTCCTTATCTTCTTCTAATATTCCTATTGATTTTTTATCTTTCAAATTATTCCAAATAACTTTTGATTTCCCTTTATTTTTAGCAACTTTATCTTCATAAACTCCCATTCTTGTTTCTTCAACTGCCATTTTAGCTAATTCTTCTGCTTTATCATATACAACCTTAGCAATTTCTCTTACTATTTCATTCACTTGTTCTTGAGTAAAATTTTCGTACTTACTTTGTGCTATCCTTGATTTACTTACCAATTCATCTATGTATGATTTTGTATCCATAATAAACCCCTCCACACTAGAATAAAATATGTTTATTCATTTTATTTTATTGTTTAATTTCAAATTAAAACTAACTAATTATAAGCTTTATGATATTTTAAATTATCAAATTTACTATTGAATCTATTTTCCCATTCTTCTATAAGATCATCTCTAAAATTAGGATGTGCTATATTTATAAGTGCTCTTGCCCTTTCTTTTAAAGATTTGCCTCTAAGTTCTGCTACCCCATATTCTGTAGCTACATAATGAACATCATTTCTAGATGTAGTTACTGCTGCTCCATTGTCTAAGAATGGAACTATTCTTGACACTGTTCCTCTTGATGCAGTAGAAGGTATAGCAATTATTGATTTTCCACCTTTGGACATATTAGATCCCCTTATAAAATCTACTTGACCTCCAACACCACTAAATTGCTTAAGTCCAATAGATTCTGAAGCTATTTGCCCCATTAAATCTATTTGAATACAAGAATTTATGGATATCATATTATCATTTTTACTTATTACACCAGGGTTATTTACATAGTCTACTGGAAACATTTCTACCATAGGATTATCGTTGACAAAATCGTATAGTTTTTTTGTACCCATTAAAAACGTTACTATCATTTTATTTTTATGTAGATTTTTTCTTCTATTTGTAATTACTCCCGATTCAACTAACTCAACTACTCCATCTGATATCATTTCAGAGTGGATACCTAAATCTTTTTTATCTTTTAAAAATAGAAGTACAGCATCTGGGATAGCACCTATTCCTAACTGCAGTGTTGCTCCATCTTCTATAAGTGTTGCACAGTTTTCACCTATAGCTTTTTCTATTTCTCCTATTTTAGAAGGCTTAAGCTCTATAATGTCATAATCAACCTCAACTATATAGTCAATATCTTTTATATGTATAAAAGAATCACCTAGCGTTCTTGGCATTTTAGGGTTAACCTCTGCTATTACAATATCTGCACATTCAGCTGCTGATTTAGTATAATCATTAGATATTCCAAAGCTACAATATCCATTTCTATCTGGCTGTGAGACCTGAATTATAGCTACATCTACCTTTAAATATTCTTCCTTAAAAAGTCGTGGAACTTCAGAAAAATGGCAAGGAGTATACTCTGCTCTTCCTTCTAGTACTGCCTCCCTAGTTGATGCCCCAACAAATAAAGAATTGTGTTTAAAGTTAAGCTCTTTGTCCTTTTTAACATACTCTCCAGGACCCATACCAATCATATGAACTATTTCTACATTAGAATAACTTTCACTTTCATTAACCATTGCTTCTATGACTTTTTTTGGCTCTCCTGCTGCATGACCAGTAACAATTCTACTATTACTTTTTATCTTTTTCGCAGCACCCTCTGCTGATATTAATTTTTCTTTATATAAAACCTTCCAGTTCATTATTTCACCCCTTGAATTCTAGGATCTTATAGTATTATTAGTTCTCTGCTTTAGCTAACTCTTTTATATTAGCTATATTTTTAGCTAGTTCTTTTTTCTTATTTAGGTTGCTTTGTCTTGAAATCATAATTCTTTGAGCCTGAGGTGAACCTGCTCCATGCATAGATTCAGTTCTATATCCAACAGCAGCAGTTCCTAAAGTAATATTTTCTATAAGTCTTAAAACTCTCATTCTATCTTCAGTAGGAACATGATCAACTCCTTTTAAATATTTGTCAATATAAGGACCTATTTTAGGATCTTTAAAATCTTTTTCAGAAGGCATAGTTACCATAATACCACCAGCAATATCTTCTGCTAACCTAGCAATTTCATATGGCATTCTTGTTATATTCTGCTTACAAACGTTTGCAAGAAGTAGATCTATTTGGTAATTTCCTGATTTTGTTTTACATCCCTCACATGAACAAGCAATACCACAACTGTATAGTGTTTCATTTAAATGAGTCATTTCAATAAGTTTGTCTTTTATATGTGAAGCTCTAGCTGCCCCATTATAATCAGCCGCTACTGCTGATGCTCCAATAAGTACATCTCCCACACCAACTTTACAACCACCATAGCTTTGTCTATGATATCCTGCAAATCTCTCTACTAAAATACCAGAAAACTCGACTTCACCATTTAAAAAGATTCTTTCATTTGGAACAAACACATCTTCAAAAATAGTTAATGTTTCATGCCCACCAAATGTTGAGTTACCCATATCTATATCTACACCTTCTTCAAGTTTTCTAGTATCACAAGATTGGCGACCATATATACTAAATATTCCCTCAGTATCAGTTGGTAAAGAAAAAGATATTGCCCAATCCTTGTCATCAGGACCCATAGTCATAGTTGGCATAACTAGAATTTCATGAGAATTAACCATACCAGTTTGATGCGCTTTAGCACCTCTTACTACAACTCCATCTTCCCTTCTTTCAACTACTCTTAAGAATAAATCTGGATCAGCTTGTTTATTTGGAGCTAATCCTCTATCTCCTTTTGGATCTGTCATTGCTCCATCTACAACTAAATCATTTTCTTGAACATATATCATATACTTTTTGAAATTTTCATGATAATTAGTTCCATGAGCTTCATCTATTTCAAATGTTGTACTATAAACTGCATTAAATGCATCCATTCCTACGCAACGTTGAAAGCATGACCCAGTTTTTTGTCCACATAAACGTTGCATTTTAACTTTATTAATCAAATCCTCAGTACTTTGGTGAATATGACAGAATCTATTTACTTTTTTACCTGTAAGATGAGAAGTAGCTGTCATTATGTCTTCATATTGTGGATCTTGAGCTAATTCATAAGTCATTGCTACAGAGTTAAGTGATGGACGAATTATAGGATTGTCTACAGTATTTTCTATTAACTCCCCAAATAAATAAACCTTTTGTTTTAAGTTTCTAATACTTTCTATGTATTGATCTTTTGTCATTAATGACATAAAAATACCCCCTATATAGTTTATATTTTGTAAACACTGTTTCATTTCACTTGCTTTATCTCTATACTTTACATACTGTACCTCTAAAACATTACGGTTATTGTGAATTTATTAAATCTTTTCAAGTTATGAGGATAATTAAAAGCATTGATAAAGTGATATTATTAAAGAAGTGTTGTGGAAATATAAAAATGTATTATTTAAATAAATTTAATTGTGAGTGTTATAACTCTACAAATACTTGGTTAGTGTGAAAAAAATAACAAAGTTATGATAGATTATTTGAATTGTAATTAGTGGCTGATAGGATTGAATTGATAATTTATTGTAAAGCCACCCCTATCACTCGTAGAGTTAATGCTTCAAAACATAGGCAGGTCTTCTGACTTAAGAATCATCACTTATGTGCGCCTTCCCTGATTTCAAGTGGCATATTGCACATAAATTCTTCTAATACAGCTACGGGATAGTTCAGGGTTTTCACCTGATTCCCTTTTAATTAATCAATGATACATATTGATTAAACCTATATTTTATATTGTTTGATTTTTGTTATTTTATATACATTTTATGCTATTAGAATAGCACTGTTCATATATAAAAGCAACCAAAATGAAAAAATTCTTTCAAGATTGTATTTTTTTGAATACATAATATCATTTATCTACACTGTAATTAAAATCTTTAATTGAATTTTACATTTGCATCACCTCTATTATATTATTTAAGGAATAGTTGAAGTCAAAAAAAGACTATGCTATATTAAAAATATTAAAAGTTTAAATTTGGAGGTTTTAAAATGGCAGAAAGTAAAACTATTAAAATACATAATAAATCTGATAAACCTGATAATATAGTTCTTAGAGATAATAGAGTTATCGAAAAATGTATACAAGTTGAAAATAACCTTCCTAGGTTTATGAAGGATTACTGTATTTATTTAAAAGGATCTGTATCGGTTACTACTAGACTAGCTTATTTAGAAGATATTCAATTTTTTTGTTCATATTTAATAGAAACTAAAGAAATTACAGTTGCTAATGAGATAAAAGAAATTACACTTAATGAGTTTAATCAAATAAAAGCACGAGATGTGAATCTATTCTTAGGAGATTATTGTACTAGATATTATAAGTATACTGATAAAAATACTCATATATATGAAAATAACAACCGAGCTTTAGCACGTAAAAAGTCATCTTTGTCTACCCTATTTAAATTTCTTTTTAGAAATGATCAATTAGAAGCTAATATAACAGATGGGTTTAATCCAATTAAACTTCCCAAACCACAACCTGATGCTATTAAGCGTTTGGAGATAGATGAAGTTGCTAAAATGTTAGATGCTGTTGATACAGGTTTGGGTCTTACTGATAAAGAGAAAGTTTATTGGAAAAAGACTAAGCTTCGAGATAAAGCTATATTAGCTTTGTTTGTTACATATGGACTTAGGTTAAATGAACTTAGAGAACTCAATATTTCATCATTTAACTTTTCAAGAGGAGAGTTTAAAATTTATAGAAAAAGAGGTAAAGAAGTATTAATGCCTATAAATAATACTTGTGAGTTAGTTGTTAGAGATTACATTTTAAATGAAAGACCTAAAAGTGACATGTTAAGTGAAGATATGCAAGATGCACTATTTCTATCTCTGCAAAATAAACGAATGGATCCAAAGTCAATTAGACAGTTAGTTAAAAAGTATACTTCTATTTCTATGGATACTTCTAG
Source organism: Paraclostridium benzoelyticum (assembly GCF_001006285.1). GTDB lineage: Bacteria > Bacillota > Clostridia > Peptostreptococcales > Peptostreptococcaceae > Paraclostridium > Paraclostridium benzoelyticum. Next base: position 1,154 of record NZ_LBBT01000322.1, on the reverse strand, counting down.
AGATAAAGGTTATAGTCCTCATAAGTTAAGGGCTACAGCAGCTACCTCATTAATTCAAAATGGATTTTCTATATATGATGTTCAAAACTTATTAGATCATGATAATGTTACAACCACTCAATTGTATGCAGCTCATAAGAAAAATGTTAAGAGAGATATTGTTAATAATTTTGAATGGATAGATGACCTAGATGATATTGATGAATAAATTCTAATATAAGAACAAATGTTTGTATAAAATTGGTCAATATGCTAAAATATATAATATAAAACTAAAAATTAATATTAGAAATGAGATGATAACATGTATCTAGATTTAACGAATAAACAAATAATGATACTTGAGTTTATAAAAGATCAATTAACTCAAAAAGGGTATCCACCTTCAGTTAGAGAAATTTGTGCAGCTGTTGATTTAAGATCTACATCAACTGTACACTCTCATTTAAATAAATTAGAAAAGTTAGGGTACATCAGAAGAGATGCAACAAAGCCTAGGGCTATCGAAGTTTTAGACTCTAATAAAGGTGAAGGCGCTAATGGCCTTAATCAAGAGGTTCTTCACTTGCCTGTCCTAGGTCAAATAACTGCTGGAGAGCCAATTTTTGCAGAACAAAATATAGAAGAATACATACCATTACCTGCAAATTTTATTGTAGGCAAAGATAACTTCATATTAAAAGTAAAAGGCGAAAGTATGATAAATGCAGGTATTTTAGATGGAGACTACGTTATAGTTGATAAAGCTACTACAGCTTATAACTCTCAAATAGTAGTTGCATTAGTTCGTCAAGATAGTGCAACAGTTAAGCGATTTTTCAAAGAAGAAAATCATATAAGATTACAACCTGAAAATGACTTTATGGAACCTATAATTTTAGACCCATCTGAAGTTAGTGTACTAGGCCATGTACGAGGTGTATTTAGAGTAATAAAATAAAGAGATATGTTTTATAGACATATCTCTTTATTTTTTATAATTTTAGTTTTTATTATTTTAAAAACTTCAAAATAATTTCTGCTAACATACATGATATTCCTGCTGCTAAAAAGCTATACCCACTTCCCTTTGATTTTTTTATTTCAGCTTCATACTTATCTTTCGTATTTTTAATTTTATTATTAGTTTTTTTATCTTTTTTTATATTTTTTGA
>NZ_LBBT01000321.1 GCF_001006285.1 Paraclostridium benzoelyticum | reverse complement strand
TATTAAAAAGAGATTACAGACCCCTACGTGAATTTTAAAGAACATAAAATTTTACTTAGGGTTTTTTATTTTAGCAAATTTAGCTAATAATTTTATTTAAATTAATGTAGGTGGAGGAAGTATATGTTTTATAAAAAAAGTGTAGAGGAGACTTTAAGCCAGGTAAATTCTAGCTTAAAAGGATTGAGTTCATCTAAAGCAAGTGAATTACTAAAAAAGTATGGGCCAAATGAATTAAAAGAAAAATCCAAGGTGCCTATTTGGATGTTATTCTTAGAAACATTTAAAGATCCATTAGTTATTATCTTATTAATAGCAGCACTTGTCCAAATATTTTTAGGCGAAGGGATGGAATCTTTAATTATATTTGCAGTGCTTATCTTAAATTCAATACTATCTGTAATACAAACTAAAAAAGCAGAAAGTTCACTTCAAAGTTTAAAAAAACTATCAGTTCCAAATGCAAAAGTCATAAGAGATAACAAAAAAGTTACAGTTAATTCAAAAGATATAGTGCCAGGAGACATAATAATTTTAGAAGCCGGAGATTATGTTCCTGCTGATGGAAGAATTATAGAATCCCAAACTCTTAAGGTTGTAGAAGGAATGCTTACAGGAGAAGCAGAACCAGTTTTAAAACACAACAAACCAATATTAAAGGATGTAGCATTAGGAGATCAAAAAAATATGATTTTTAGTGGATCTATGGTTGTTTATGGAAGAGGTGAGTATGTAGTAACACAAACTTCTATGAATACTGAAATGGGGAAAATAGCAAATCTGCTTGAGAATGCAGAAAGTAAGCAAACACCACTTCAAATAAAATTAGATGAGTTTAGTAAAAAACTTGGTGTAGGCATAGTAATATTAGCAGCTTTTATATTTTTAATAGATATATTAAGGGGAGCTAGATTAATTGATTCATTCATGTTTGCAGTTGCTATAGCGGTTGCTGCAATACCTGAAGCATTATCATCTATAGTAACGATTGTTCTTGCAGTTGGGACAAACGTTATGGCTAAAAGACAGTCAATAGTCAGAAAGCTACCAGCAGTTGAAACGCTAGGATCAACAAGTGTAATTTGTACAGATAAAACAGGAACTTTAACTAAAAACAAGATGACAGTTGTAGATACATATGTATATAATCCAGAAAGATCATTAGCATATAATACTAGTTTAGAAGTTGCAGCAGCAAAAGTATTATCAAAGCAAGAAGAGTTTATAATAATGTGTTCAAGTTTATGTAACGATTCAGATATAACTAATGAAGGTGTTGAAATAGGTGATCCTACAGAAATTGCTCTTATAAATTATGCAAACAAGAAAGGTTTTGATTACAAACAAATAAGAAATGAGAATATTAGGATAAGTGAATTGCCATTTGATAGTGAAAGAAAGAGAATGTCTACTGTACACAAGGTAGATGAAGAGGTAGTTATGTTTACAAAAGGAGCTCCAGATGTAATATTTAGTAGATGTAAATATGCATTAGTAGGAGATGAAGTAGTTAAAGTAAATGATAAAATTTTAAATAGATACAAGCGTATGAATGAAGAATTTTCTAATAAAGCTCTAAGAGTTTTAGCTTTTGCTAGTAAAAGTGTTAAAGATGAAGGTTTTATTCCAACCGCAAATGATGAAGAAAATTTAACTTTAATAGGACTTACAGCAATGATAGATCCACCTAGAAAAGAAGTTTATGCAGCTGTTAAAAATGCTAAAAAATCTGGCATAAAAACTGTTATGATAACGGGGGATCATAAGACTACAGCAAAAGCTATTGCTAGAGATATAGGTCTATTTACAAGTGGAGATATGGCTTTAACAGGTAATGAGTTAGATGAATTAACTGAAGAAGAGTTAGATAAGGATTTAGAGAAAATATCAGTATTCGCAAGAGTTTCCCCAGAAAATAAAATAAGAATAGTAAAAGCATGGCAAAGAAAAGGAAAAGTTTGTGCAATGACAGGAGATGGAGTAAATGATGCTCCAGCTTTAAAACAAGCAGATATAGGTATAGGAATGGGAAGTGGAACAGAAGTAGCAAAAGATGCGTCAGATATGATTTTAGTAGATGATAACTTTGCAACTATAGTAAATGCAATAGAAGTAGGTAGAACTGTTTATACAAATATTAAAAAATCTATAGCGTATTTATTTTCAGGAAATTTAGGAGGAATAATAGCTATATTATTTGCGGTAATTGCAGGATTACCAAATCCGTTTACTACAATACAGTTACTATTTATAAATCTTGTAACAGATTCATTGCCAGCAATAGCACTAGGACTTGAAGAGCCTGAAAAAGGTGTTATGGATAATCCGCCAAGAGATAAAGATGAAAAGATACTAACTAAAGATACGATTGGATTTGTTTTAACCAGAGGATATATAATTGGTGCAGTTACAATAATGGCTCAACTAATGGGTCTTAGATATTCTCATGAATTAGGCGTTGCAATGGCGTTTTCAACACTTACACTTTCTAGAATACTGCAGACGTTCGCTTCTAGATCAAACACTCAATCAATACTTGAATTAGGATTTACTACTAATAAATACGTGCTAGGTGCAGTTTGTATTTGTTTGACAATGTTTATGTCAACACAGCTTCCGTTTATGAGAGAAATATTTAATATCCCTTATAGTTTTAACTTTAACATATTATTAATTTGTTTTGGACTTGCAATGTTATCTACATGCTCTATGGAGATAAGCGAATTTTTAAAAAGAAAATAAAAAATTATTAAATATAATAAAAAGGCTGAATATAGAAGTACAAATATCTATATTTAGCCTTTGTTGTATGTATAAATAGTATAAATAGTATAAATTAT
>NZ_LBBT01000320.1 GCF_001006285.1 Paraclostridium benzoelyticum | reverse complement strand
TTAAATTTTTTAAATAAACTAAAAATATCTAATTTATGGTTTTATAAATTAAAAGCTCCAAAAAAACCTTTACATAGTAAATTTTTAAGACTATAATGATTTTGAAGTTACAAATTTATTATTATTTAAAATTAAATATATTTAACTAGGGGTGCCACTTTCGGCTGAGAGATGGATTGTACCATTAACCCTTTGAACCTGAAGTAGTTAGAACTACCGTAGGAAAGTTATTTTCTTTTAGATTATGATGATGACTATATTTTTTAGTCTATTTTATAATATTTGGTAAAGAAGCTTTATCTTATGGTAAAGCTTCTTTTTTATTTTTTAAATACAATATAAAGTAAAGGGGATTTAAAAATGAATTACACAACTCAAATGGATGCTGCTAAAAAAGGAATTACTACAAAGGAAATGGAAATAGTAGCTAAAAAAGAAAGTATGGATATAGAAATTTTAAAAAACTTAATTGCGAATGGACAAATAGTAATTCCAGCTAATAAAAATCATACATCTTTAAACCCAGAAGGCGTTGGAAAAAACTTAAGAACAAAAATCAATGTAAACTTGGGTATATCTAAGGATTGCTATGATATCGATGAAGAAATGAAAAAAGTTCAATTAGCTTTAGATATGAATTCTGAAGCTATAATGGATTTAAGCTCTTTTGGAAAAACTGAAGAATTCAGAAAAAAACTTATATCTAATTCTAGTGCTATGATTGGAACTGTTCCAATTTATGACGCTGTTGGTTTTTATGATAAAGAGTTAAAGGATATTACAGCTAAAGAATTTTTAGATGTTGTTAAGAAACATGCAAAAGACGGTGTTGACTTTGTAACTATACACGCTGGTATAAACAAAGAAACTGCCTCTGTTTTTAAAAGAAATAAAAGGCTTACAAATATAGTTTCAAGGGGTGGCTCTTTAATGTATGCATGGATGGAATTAAACAATAAAGAAAACCCTTTCTTTGAATATTTTGATGATCTACTAGAAATATGTAAAGAGTATGATTTAACTTTAAGTCTTGGAGATGCATGTAGACCTGGATCTATACAAGATGCATCTGATGCATGTCAAATAAAAGAATTAATGATCTTAGGGGAGTTAACATTAAGAGCTTGGGAGCAAAATGTTCAAGTTATTATAGAAGGTCCAGGACATATGTCTTTAGATGAAATTCAAGCAAATATGATTCTTGAAAAAAAATTGTGTCACGGCGCTCCATTTTATGTATTAGGTCCTATAGTCACAGATATTGCTCCAGGATATGATCATATAACAAGTGCTATTGGCGGAGCTTTAGCTTCGAGTTTTGGTGCCGATTTTTTGTGCTACGTTACTCCAGCAGAACATCTAAGACTACCTAATTTAGATGATGTTAAAGAAGGTATAATAGCAACTAAAATAGCTGCTCATTCTGGTGACATAGCCAAGAAAATACCTGGTGCTATAAATTGGGATAATAATATGAGTAAAGCTAGACAAGAACTCGATTGGGATAAAATGTTTGACCTTTGTATAGATCCTGAAAAAGCTAAAAGATATAGAAAAGAATCTACTCCTGAACATAGCGATAGCTGCACAATGTGCGGAAAAATGTGTTCCATGCGAAATATGAATAAGATAATGCAAGGAAAAGACATTAACATATTAAGAGCTGATAACTAAAATGCAGACTGACTGTATGGATAAATATAAAGAAGAATGCGGAGTTGTTGGTATTTTTTCTACTAATAAAATTAATTTACATTCTTCTTTATACTCATCACTTATCACACTTCAGCATCGAGGACAAGATAGTTGTGGGGTAGCTTTTTCGGATAAAGAGTCAATCAAAGGTTATAAAGGGGTTGGATTGGTTAATGAAGTTTTTTCTCGTCACATACCTCCAAACTTAAATGGATATTTAGGAGTAGGACATGTTCGTTATTCTACTTTTGGTGAAATTAATTTACTTAACGCACAACCAATTTTTAATAATAATTCAAATTGTAATATAGCTTTAGCTCATAATGGAAATATTACTAACATTTTAAAGTTAAAAAATGAATTAAAAGAATTTAATTTCAATACTACCTCTGATTCAGAAGTAATATTAAAACTTATTAAAAAGCATTATAAAAACTCTATTGAAGAATCTTTATACTCAGCAATAAACAAATTAGATGGTGGTTTTTCATGCGTTTTAATCACAAAGAATGAGTTATTTGCATTTCGAGATCGAAATGGTATAAGGCCTCTTTGCATTGGCAAGATTAAAGATGACTACATCGTGTGTTCTGAGAGTTGTGTTATAGATATTTTGGGTGGAGAGTTTATAAGAGATGTTTTACCTGGAGAAATTATTAAAATAGATATTTATGGAGTAAAAACTATTAACACTTCTAGCTTATGTAAATGTATGACGTGTTCTTTTGAGTATATTTATTTTTCTAGAATTGATAGTATTATTGATGGTGTTAATGTTTATAACACGAGGTTTAAATCAGGTATAAACTTATACCATGAACATCCTGTAGATGCAGATGTTGTAATAGCAGTTCCTGAGTCAGGTAATACCTCTGCACTAGGCTTTTCTAAAGCTTCGTCTATACCTCTGACCACTGGGTTCGTTAAAAATAATTTTTTAGGTAGAAGTTTTATAAAACCTTCCCCATGTAAAAGATATGAAACTGTAAATTTGAAATTAAATGTTATTAAAGAAAATGTAAAAAATAAAAAAGTCGTAGTCGTAGATGACTCAATAATAAGAGGTACTACTTGTAAAAAAATAGTATCTCTTCTTAAAAACGCAGGAGCAAAAGAAATTCATTATAGAGTCGCTTCACCTATAGTTACATCTCCTTGTTGTTTAGGTATAAATACATCAAAATCTGAACTTATAGGTTCAACTATGAATTTAAATGAAATTGCAAATTTCATAGGTACTGATAGCTTGGGGTATCTAAGTATATCAGGATTTTTAAATACACTACCTAAAAATAAAACCACATGCCTAAAATGTTTTTTATAATTCTGTAAATAAAAAAGGAAGTAATTTAAATTACTTCCTTTTTAAAATTAATTAGCTATTAATTTTGCTACAGATACAATTACAATTAGATGTATCGGATAGAACCAGTAAAACATCCATTTTATAAACTTATTGCTCAATCCTAACTTACCATTGTACATAAGTATAGGAATTATTGCAAATACCATCATCCACTGATAATCCCATAGTGTTGCTGCTTCTATAAAATCTGGTCCTATTGCACTCATCAAAACAAATAATCCCATTGCAATGTATAATATAGACATAATAAGTTTTTTATCTCTAAAGAAATAAAATATTAATACCATGGCTACTCCAAATATAGATGACTCAGTAAATAATCCACCTATAACCATGAATACAATAGCTAGTAAAGCTCCTATTATTCTCTTAGTTAACTCATTTGCTTTATTTTTAGCTGTATCTATTCCTACAAGCATTACTAAAGCGCATCCTATTGATAAGAAAATATTGTTATGAATTCCAATTAAAAAATCTACCCCTATCATAACTACTCCCATTGAAAAAACTCTAGTTATATATTTAGTCCTGCTTCTCGTATAGAAAAACCCTTCTACTATTAGATAAAAGAATATTGGTGATGCTAATTTACCTAAATATCCAAACCATATAGGAATATCAACACCAGCAGGGCTAAAATAAGTATAAATATGATCCATCGCCATAAATATAATTGCCATAATTTTAAGTGTAAAACTACTAAACTTTTGCATATATTCTCTCCTTTGACTTTATTTCATATATAAGATTATCATAAATAACTTTTTATTAATATTTATCTACCTTTCATAAAAATTACATTTTTGAAAGAAAAAAGACATGTTAAAAAACATGTCTTTTTTCTTTCAAAAACTTTTATAAAATAGCAAAATAATCAACTATATATGCATACATCTGATCTCCTAATGTTATATAATAATAGGCTGGAGTAAGGTAATCAGATTCAAATAATCGCTTTGCTTCAGGATTATTTTTATATAACTGCTTTATTAAGTTTTGTTGTTGTCTTAAGCTTATTATATAACTATCTGCAATAAATTGAATTTCTTCTGAAAAAAACAAATCTGAAAAAGAATCTTTGTAAATATTTCTATGATTGTCCAAATCTAGCCTAACAGAATTGAGTTGTATTAAATAAGTATCTATATATTGATTTATCCGATTTAAATCTTCTGTGTTTAAATCTGCTGAAATATTTATTGTACTCATATTATCTCTAATTCTTTTTAATTCCTTTAGTTCTTTCATTAGTTGTTCTTTGCCTTGTAGTTTCTCTATCTTAGGATAATATCTATCTTGTGCATATACAAGTTTAGAAGAAAAAGGTACAATAAGAATGCTAACTAAAATAATAATCATTAACTTTTTACTCATATCTATTCATCTGCTCCTTTTTATAATTACAATTTACTTTAGTATTCCCCAACATTTATTTATATAATTCTTAAGCTAAATAGTCATTTTATTGAATTCTTTTATCTTTATAAAATATAATTAAGACTTTTTAAATGTATAATAAAAAGCACATTGATTAAAAATCAATGTGTCTTTTATTATAATATTGGTGCTTGATTATTCATTGAATATCCATCATCCCGAACATCACTCATATCTATAGTTGTTTCTTTAACTTTAACCTTGCTAAGTTTTTTAACCGCTCCATAAGGCTTTTTTAATGATAATTTATCTCCTTGTCCAGATATTACCCATAAAATTTTATAGCCTTTAGGAATTACTTGCAGCCTATCTTCGCCTTTCCCATCTGTAAAGTACACCAATAAGTTGATTTTTTTATTATTTGAATAGTTAAATACTGGTGAAAATCTAGTTCCTCCCCTTATTTTAAGCCTATCCTTTATATCTTTATAAGATTTAACTTTATAAGTTCTTTTAATTTCATTATCACACTCAATTATAGTAATTTCCTGATTATAGTTTTTAACTATATTTAGTACTTCCTTAATGGCTTGTTTAAATTCTTCATCGCTAATACTTCCACTTATATCAAGCGCTACTGCAATTTCTGCTTTATGACCTCTAAGTTCTCCTCTTAAATCTAATCTATTTGGCTGTCTTCTATTTCGCCTTGTTATGGTCTTCTTTTTATTACTTTCAACTGTTCCCATCAATTTTTTTAAATATAAATTCCAAGGTAATTCACCGTTACTATTTTTAAGAGCTGATATCATATCTTCTAAATAGTCTGGGAGTTTTCCTTTTTGAGCATTATTAGCAAATTTTTCAGTAAATTCTTTAAAAGTTTTTTCATCTATATCTTCTGAATCCTCCCATATATCATGAGTATGTTCAGGGCTATATTCAGTTTCTACATCTTCTCCTATACTACTATCATCTTCTTCACCTTCATCATCTTTTTCCATCAAGTTAAGTTCAGTTTGAATATTTTCTACGTAATATTCAAATGTTTCATATGGCTCAAGATTCATAGAATATTTTACATTTACTGATTCTAAAGTTGTAGCATATGGAGGTAGGTTATTTAAAAACTTATTTATAACTATATCCATTGCCATATTTATAGCTAGAGTACTGTAATTTCCTTTTAATTTTTTCGCTCTTAGTAAATGCATTGATACTACATGAAGAATTTCATGCTTTATTGTACTTTCCATTTGTCTCATGTTAAGGTTTAAAAATATTAAAGGATTAAAATATATAACATACTTTGCACCTTTAAAGTTCACAGCAGTAGGACTACTTATATCAAACCTTATTTCTCTTCCCATTTGAAATAAAAAATATCCATAAAAGTTATCTTTATCTTCCATGATACTTAAGCTAACTTTATCTATAAGTTCAAAAAATTCATTTTTAAAGTCTTTCGGTAAATCTATCTCAAATTTTTCGCCTTTACGATTAGCTTTTAACATAGAAAATTGATTAATTATTTCATTTGCTCTATAATAAAGATTTTCTGTTTGTTTAATAAAATAATTTTCCATACTCTATCCCCTTATTAAGCTATAAGATTCAAAATATAGTTCTATAAATTTTTCATTTTCTATGGCTATTTTGTATAATCCAGGATAGCTACTTTTAATATCTTTCATGATTCCAACCATTAAATCTATAGGATATAATTTTAAAAACTCAATTAATCTATCTATATAAACTTTTGAATCATTATTATCTTTTATATTTAAATCTAGCTTTTTTAAAATATTCATAGCTGATAGATACAACCTTGTATGACTTTCATTTTTTACTTTTTCTATAATTTCTGAATCTAATGTTTCTACTAAAAAAATATCTTCATATGATACCAAAGGACTACAATCTGATTCAATGAAGCTTATAAACTCTTCAGCTATAACTTTTCCTACATTTCCTTTTATTACATTTAAAAATACAGACCTAGGTATTGAATCTTTTTGTTCTTTAAAAATCGTATAACTTTTAGAAACTCTCTCATAACTTCTAGGAGTTGCTCTAACATCTTCATCATTTATCTTGTGCAGATATTCAGGGAAAGTAGATATAAATTCTATTACTTTATCTTCGATACCCTCTCTTATTGCCCAGTTTATCCACTGTGTATGGTCTGCTTCCATATTTAACCATACAAATCTATTTTCTTGAGCTGCATCCATGTCCACAACCTGATAATCAAAGTCTGAACCATATTTACTTGATGGATTCATTGCAGCTAATATTTTAACTTCGTCATTTAACTTATATCCATTTATTTCTCTGTTTAATATAAGATTCATAAGTTCTTGTTGTACTGTATGTTCACATCTATTTATCTCATCTATAAATAATAAAACATTTCGTCCTTTAGCTATTTCTTCATCAATTTCTCTTAATTTATTATGAACTGCATATATGGTAGTTTTTTTTTCTATATTTTCTCCATTTGAATTAAGCACTACATAAGATTCTACTGTTGGAAGACCTCCTATTTCACCTTCTTTAAGCAAGTTTCCATCTATAACAATTAAACTCCAATCATTTTCTTTAGCAATTTTTTTTGCTAATGCAGTTTTTCCTATTCCACTTTCTCCAACTACTAAAGGAACTTCCCCTGTAGCTAATACTAAATTAACACTCTTTAATGTATCTATAAAATTCATACTGCCTCTCTCCTAAATCATCTTTAATTTTTCATCTACAGCTATTTTTTTTGCTGTTTTACTTCCATATTTATAAATGAACATAATCTTATCCATTTTGAAATTTTCACTATTTCTATCTATAATATTACAATTTAAAAAGTCTCTTACATATTTATCTTCAACAGCTTCATTTGATAATACTTGTTTTAGAATTTCTTCTAACTCATATTCCAATATTTCTCTTGAAATATATTTTATCACTAAAATATTTATTTTTAAAAAATCTAACATTTTATCCTTGTCTAAATCTGTTATGAATGTAATAGACGCTTCATTTTGTTTAATTGCTATAGATTGTGCTTCATACGTAGGTGAATTTATATACTTTAATGCCCCGTAATTTGCTTTTACTGCTTCTATCTGAGCACTTTCACAAGGATTTTTTATATATTTTATTGAATCATAATTTTTTTTAACTGCTAGTAACTGTAATTCTTCACTTGGATTTTTTATATATTGAATTGCCCACCCTGATTGATTTAAAGCTAATTTAAAAACTTTTTCGGTTGGATTTTTTATATAATCTAATAAGCTCCATCCAGAATTTATAGCTTTAATCATCATATCCTCACTTGGATTTTCTATATATTTAATTGCTCTAATATTATTATTTATAGCGGCTTCTTGAATTTCTATATTTGGATTTTTTATATGAGCTAACACCAAACCATTTTTTTTAACTGCAAGCAACTTCATTTCCTCTGTTGGATTATTTATAGTTGATATAATATTAGGGTTATTATCTATCATTTTTAAGATTTTCGCTTCTTCCATATTATGCCTTTCCTTTATATGATTAATTTTATATATATTTATTTCTCATTATATTAATATACTTTTTTCGCAAATTTAAACAGAATATTTGTACAAATTTAAAATAAAATTCCCTAAAGCTATATTAGCCTTAGGGAAAATGTTTGTAAATAAAATTTATTTTTTTATATGATTTTTTATTATCTTACAGCTAATTGCTCTTCTTCCTTTAAACTTGCTACAGCTATTCCATGCATAGCTTCTCCTAAGTTTTCAGATATTTCAGCAAGCACTTTAGGATTATTGTAGTTATTAACAGCTTTTACTATCGCTTCTGCTCTTTTTTGGGGATTGCTTGACTTAAATATTCCAGATCCTACAAATACACCATCACAGCCTAATTGCATCATTAATGCTGCATCAGCTGGAGTTGCTATTCCTCCTGCTGCAAAATTAACTACAGTCAACTTTCCATGTTCATTTACATACTTAACTAGATTGTGCGGAGCCCCCATTTCTTTTGAAGCATTCATAAGCTCTTCTTCATCCATTGAAACTATTCTCTTTATATCAGAATTCATAGTCCTCATATGTTTTACAGCTTCAACTACATCCCCAGTACCAGCTTCACCCTTAGTTCTTATCATCAAAGCACCTTCTCCAATTCTTCTTAAAGCTTCTCCTAAATTTCTTGCTCCACAAACAAAAGGAACTTCAAAGCTATTTTTATTAATATGATACATATTGTCTGCAGGTGTTAAAACTTCACTTTCATCGATAAAATCAATTTTTAATGCTTGAAGTATCTGTGCTTCTACAAAATGTCCTATTCTTGCTTTAGCCATAATAGGTATACTTACAGCATCTTGTATTTCTTTTATCATATTTGGATCTGACATTCTAGCTACGCCACCTTGCTTTCTAATATCAGAGGGTACCCTTTCAAGCGCCATTACTGCACATGCCCCTGCATTCTGTGCAATAATCGCCTCTTCCTTATTCGTTACATCCATTATTACTCCACCTTTTAAAGTTTGAGCTAAATCCCCATTTGAATTGTACCCATTTTTCATTTTAATTTTCCCCCTTAACTTGTATAAAATCAATTTAAGTGTAGTACAATTACCATTTCCATTCAATATGTTTGTATTTTTATTATTTTTTTTATCAATTGTATGATTACAATTCAGTTATATTCCTATATCTTTTAAAATATAAAAAGGAAGCACTCTCCATAACTAGTACTTCCTTTTTATATATTTTTTAATTTACTTATTATATTTAGTTTTTATTTTTTATTTTCCTTCGATTGCATCTATTGCATCAACTATAGCTCCTCTAAATCCTTTTTTCTCTAGTGTAGTTACTCCTAATATAGTCGTTCCACCAGGAGAACACACTGCATCTTTCATCGCTCCAGGATGTTCTCCTGTTTCTATTTGAAGTTTACCAGTTCCTAAAATCATCTGGCTAGCTAATTTATAAGATGCTTCACGTGTTAATCCGTGTTTAACTGCAGCATCTGATAATGCTTCTATAAACATACTTGCAAATGCAGGTCCACATCCACTAATCGTTCCTGCTATAGACAGTTGATTACTATCAACAAATTCTAACAATGCTATTTTTGAAAATATATCATTTATTAGTTTATATTCTTTATCAGATAAAGAATGAAGCTTTTCTGCAACTATAATACCTTCTCCTATTGATACAGGCGTATTTGGTATTGTGCTTAAATGTGATGTTCCTGGAAGTAATAACTCTTCATATTTATCAAATGTATATCCTGCTGCTACAGAAACAACGATTTTATCCTTTAAAATTTCCTTGATAGGTTCAATTACCGCTGGTATAACATTAGGTTTAACCGCAATAATAACTATGTCACTTTCATTTACTAGCTCTTGAGATGTTTGGCATGCATTTATACCATTTGCTTTAGTACTTTTACATAGATTATCCCAATTTCTTGCACAAGCGTAAATCTGATTAGGCTTAACAACATTTTTTATAATAAGACCTTCTGCTAAAGCCTTTGCCATGTTTCCAAAGCCAATAAAACCTATTTTAACATTTGCTATCATATCGTTCCTCCAAATTGTATAATATGTGTTTTATATTTATATCTGTATTTTAATATAATGCCACAATCTATATTTTATTTTTCATTATGTATTCTGTGTATCCAGAGTCTTCATTTAATCCTTCTTCAATTATCTCAAAGCCTTTTCTATTATAAAACTCTACTGATTTTTTATTTTCTTTGTATACTGCTAGAGTAAGCTTTTTGTATTTTTCAACCGAAAAATCTATTAATTTAGTTCCTATACCCATACCTTGAAATTTTACATCAACAAATAACGCTCCTATAAATTCATTATTTATAATACTTATAAATCCTCTTGTTTCTCCCTCTTCTTCATATACAAATGTATCTGCTATGGGTATATATACATCTTTTACAACCTTATAATTATTTTCCCAGTATTCTCTAGATATAAAGTTATGAGCCTTCACAGTACTTTCTAGCCATATATCCATTATTTTATCTATATCTATATTTGTTAATTTTCTAATCATATAATATACTCCTCCTTTCCATATTACTTATAGTTAAACTTTATCATTAATTATCAAACAAATAAATACATATTAGCTTGTTTTGTATTAAAGTAGATAATTTTTATGATAAAATGTAAATTGTAGATTTATCCAAAGGAGGTTTATACTTGAATAAAATTAATACGCTTAAAATAATAAAATTATCCTTAGGAAGTTCCTTAGCCATATTTATTGCTTGGTTATTAAATTTAGAATATTCAATGGTAGCTGGGGTTATAGTTTTGCTAACAGTAAAAAATACTAAAAAAGAAACACTTAAAGGTACTATTGGAAAAATATATGGATTTTTCCTATGCACAATTTTTTCATACTTATGTTTTAATACTTTAGGATACCATTTAGTTTCATTTTCAATATTTATATTCATAATTATATTTATCTGTTTTTTATTAAAAATTCAAGATGTTATCGCTATGTGTGTAGTTATTGCCTCTCATTACTTCATGAAAGGTGATATTTCTACTAGCTTAATTTTAAATGAAGCTGGAATATTTGTTATAGGTGCTGGAATAGGAGTTATTATAAATATGTATATTCCTACAAACATAAACAAAATCTATGAAGGTCAAAGAAAACTACAAAATGAAGTAAGTACCGTACTTATAGATATAGCAGACATTATCGTAAATCCCAACAAAGAAAATAAATATACTTTTGATTTAAATACTCTAAATACGCTTATTAGTAGCAGTATTTCTGAGGCTTATGACAATATTAATAATAGTTTATTGAGTGATACTAAGTTTTTTCTAGATCACATGGATATTATTAAAAGTCAGAGGGATATATTAGAAAACTTGTATACTCATGTATCACAATTAAGTTGTGCTCCTCCGCAAGCGCATATTTTATCTGCTTTTATACATAAAATTGGTCATGCTTCATTTGAATCGGAAACTGTAAATCAGCTTCTTGATGAATTAAACAGGTTAATGATTAGTATGAAAAATGAGCCACTACCTATAAGTAGAAGTGAGTTTGAAAATAGAGCTATTTTATTTTTATGCTTAACTGAATTAAAACAATTTCTGATTAATCGTAAACAAGCACAAATACTTAGAGATAGTAATTATTATAAATAATTACTATCTGTTGTCTTATAGATAATAAAAAATAGATTAAGCATATCCTGCTTAATCTATTTTTTATTATCTATAATTTTAGTCATTTTTGTCTAACCATTTAGTTAAAACTTCTATGTATTTATCGTTTTCCTCAACAAAAGGCATATGTCTTGAGTACTGGAACAATTCCCATTCACTATTAGGTATTTTATCATACATAGTCTTTGCAATATATGGTGAGCATAAATCTCTAGACCCACTAGTTATTAAACATGGTTCTTTTATTTCATCTAATCTATCTGTAAACTCATATCCAGAAAGAGTTCCTGTAGGAGAAAATTCATTTTTACCCCATCCTACAACATATGCTTCTGAACCTGATTTCTTAGGTCTTCTTAAACACTCAGGATCATTTTCAGTTACCTTACCTGCACAATGCATTTCCATAAACTTATCAAGTGCATTGTTATATTCCTCACTAGAATAATCTCCAGAATTTACTGCCTCAAGTAATGCTTCTTGATCAGCTTTATTCATATATGAAATTCTTCTTTTTTGTTCTTCTTCCCACAGTTTTGCAGAAGAAAGCGTAGATGAAAGAATATATGATTTAATTCCCTTTGGTTTATACTCTATAGCATACCAAATAGCTTGCATTCCACCCCAAGATTGCCCTAATAAATGAATTTCTTCAAGTCCTAGATGCTTTCTAAGCTCCATAAGCTCTTTTATCCAAACATCAGCATTAAATAGTTCAGGATGGCCTTCTACAAATGAGTTCCCACATCCAATTTGGTCATACATTATTACCTGTCTGCCAGTTTCAGCTATTTTGTCTAATACCTCAAAATAATTATGTGTAGAACCTGGCCCTCCATGAAGTAGCACTAATGGTTTCTTTCCTTCTGTTGATTCTCCTACTATACGATAGTAAGTTTTAGAACCTTCAAAAGGCATGTATCCTTCAGTTATTTTCATGTTAATCCCCTCCAATTTGTCATTAAGAACAATACTAAGTTCTTTTAGTAACATATTTTTACTTTCCTTTTAAATAGTATAACATATAAATTTCATAATATTTTGTATAAAATATAAAACCTACGCGTCTATGTCCCAATCATAAAACAGTTACAAACAAAATTCATTAAATAAATGCTGTCTCATATGCTTTTTCATCATAAATTAAGAGTTTTGCCCTCATTTATGAATTTTATTTTCGGCTTTTTTTATAATATATCAAGTAAATTTTTTGTTAAATTTTTACATAATTTTAACTTAATACTTTTTATGAATTAAATATTTTTT
>NZ_LBBT01000319.1 GCF_001006285.1 Paraclostridium benzoelyticum | reverse complement strand
AAATCCAAATATCAATATTTAATTATTATAATATTTATATCTTGTTTATTGCTTGGAATAGGGATTAATAAATCAGAAATTGATACTTCATCTAAAATATATAAAAATATATATGTAGAAGATATTGATATTTCATACTTAACATCTGAGGAAGCACTAAATTTGGTTGAATCTAAATATAAGGAAAAGCCAATTAAATTAATCTATGGAGATAAGACTTATGTTATAAATCCATCAGATATAAATTTGAAATTTAATAAAGATAAAGCTATTAAAGAAGCTTATTTTTTTACTAGAAATGATGACATATTGGTAAACCTAAAAAGAAAATCAAATTTAAGATTTAAAGACAAATATGTTGTAAAATTAATTAGTACCTATGATGAAGTTAAGTTAAGTAAACTAATTAATGATATCTGCAAAGAAATAGATATAAAAGAAGTTAATGCTACTATAGCTGTAAATGATGATGGTTCTATTAAAAGGACTGCATCTAAGCATGGTAAGAAAGTTGATAAAATTAAGTTAAAAGAATCTATATATACTATGATAACAAGTAAGAACATAAAAGATTTAAAAATTCCAGTAAATACTGTTGATCCTAAAGTAACCACAGAAAATGTTAACTCTATAAATACAGTACTAGGTCAATTCAGTACTACTTTTAACTATACGACTTCTAGAGGGAATAATATAAATGTTGCAGCAAGCAGTACCAGCGATAAATTGATAATGCCTCATAAAGAGTTTTCATATAATAATTCTACAGGCGCTAGAACATGGCATAACGGATATAAAACAGCTAAGGTTATAGTTGGTGGCAAATATGTAAATGGCGAAGGTGGTGGAGTATGTCAAGTATCTACCACAATATATAACGCTGCATTACTTTCAGGAATGAATATATCAGAAGTTCATAATCATACATTTGTATCAAAATATGCACCTGCAGGTCGAGATGCTGCGGTATCTTATGGGTATACAGATTTTAAATTTGAAAATCCGCTTATGCATCCTGTTTATATTAAAAATACAGTAAATAAAGGAGTTATTACATCTAAAATTTATGGATGTGATAAAGACAGAGAAAGACTTTACCTTATAACAAAAAGCAATTATGAGGAAGATAAAGTTAAGGTAGATACTTATAGAGTATATTTAGATGAAGAAGGAAATATCCTTAGAGAAGAACTTATAAATAAAAACACATACAAAAAGAAATAAGAGAATAGAACATTTGTTCTATTCTCTTATTTCTTGAACATAACTATCGATTAATTGTAAGTTGTATTGTTGAATTATCTCTATTAATAAGTTTTTATATGTTAAATTTCCACTTTCATCTGAAACAGTACTATACCCAGCACTTTGAAGTTCTTCTGCTTGTTCTATATAAGTAGCTTTAGTAAGAACTTCTTTATATCTAGGGTTTTCACTTAAAAATTTTGCATGATCTTGTATAGATTCTGATTTTGTTTTATAAACCCTAAATTTATCTGTGATTACTTGATCGTAATATTCACTAGTCTCTATATTAACATACTCACCTTTCCACGCATTATTTGCTTTTATTCCAAATAAATTATTATACTTAGAAGATAGTTCAGATTTCCCCCAATTAGACTCAAGTATAGATTGAGCTATAGTAATAGATGGTAAAATTTTGTACTTATTATAATTATAGATAGCACTATTTTTTACAGAGTCTATAAATGTCATATATTTTCCATCTGGGTTTAGTCTAGATGGTTTTAACCCAAAATATTTTAAATCACTTACATAGTCATGAGTTCTCTTAACTTCTTTAGAACCAAATTCAAGCTTCTTTAAGACATCATCTAAATTTAAAATTTTGTATTTTTCTCCATCTTTAATTATGAATAAATTAGCAATATTTTTTATTTCATCATTACTCACATCTTTAAAATTATTTTTATTTTGTACCCCTATTATACTTGCTACATACTGCCAATTAACTTGAGCTTTTGAACTACTCACTTCGTCACTACATTTTATAAATTGATTGACATCTATTTCGTTTTTATTAATTTCTTTTAAAGTAAATACATTTACAGACCAAACAAAAGATAAAACAAATAATAATGCAATCCCACTCAATATAAACAATTTTCTCCTCAAAAGACACCTCCAACTGCTATAAAATCACAAAACATACAAATAATTATACCACTTTTTGTATATTTTTACTGTAACAATGTTGTAAGATGTGTAATGATATAATATTATAGTATTAGTAAAAAATATATATAGGAGTGTTACTATGATTACACTAAATTTTAAAAAAGATGGAAATGATATAAAACTAAAAGCAAATATATGTAAAAATAATATTTTAGAAAATTATATGGATTTTAACTATTTCACAGGCCTTTGTAAAGATGGATGCCCTCACTATAATTTAAGTTATACATGTCCTCCAAACAGTCCAAAATTCACTGACTACACAAAACATTACGAGTACTCTTTAGTTTTAGCAATGTATATGGATGTTGATGATAACAATTCAATAGAAACTGTGCATCCGTATCTAAGAAAAGTGTTATCTGATTTACTTATACCATTAGAGGAAATATTTAATGGACTTTTATCAGATGGTGGACGTTGTAGATATTGTGAAAGATGTACATATATAGATAACATGCCTTGTAGATATCCTGATAAAATGCGTTTTAGCATGGAAGCTATGGGAATTGATTTAGACAAAGTGTGTAAAGATATTTTAAATCATTCGATTTTATGGAGTAAAAATAGTGACTCTAATTACTGTACAGTACTTGGATCTATAAACTTCAACGGAAGTTTTAATGAAAACGACTTTAAACAAGCTATTCTAAAACTTTTATAATCCTAATAAAATTAGCTTACTTTGGAGAAACTTAATTATGATAATACTATTAATTTTGGAGGTAAGCTATGGACAATATGAGTGAAATGAGAAATAGACTGAATAGTGGTAATTATAATTTAAAACTTGAAATAGGCGAAGATACTTATTTTAAAACATATAATAATGTTAATGAGAATTCCGCTGAAGATGTTGTAAGAAATTACTTAAGAAGTAATGCAGATGACGCAGAGTTTAGTGATTTAGAAATAAAACACAATAGAAATAGACATACAGTAAGTGTTTGTGCAAAGTTAAGTTATAATAACACTAGACATACGGATTACTCAAAACGAAATAAATTAATGTAAAAAAAAGAAATTAGTAAATCATTCGATTTACTAATTTCTTTTTTATCTTATGCATATACCTTAATAACATCTGAGTTTTCAATTATATAAAGTAGATTTTTACATATTACTTTATGATCTCTATCATTTGTAGTTTCAATGTCTTCGATTATTAAATCCTTAGCTTCTTCTAACTGTGCTAAATTATAGTATATAGGCATTTCATTATTTCTTTTGAATTTTAAATGTATGCAATACATACTATTAATTAATAATCTCTTTTTATTTAAAACTTCATATTGATTTTTATGATTTACTAAGTTATTCATGGATACTAACTTATCTTCTAGTAAGTTAGCTATTAATAGAAGATTTTTTACTTTATGAATATTTCCATCTCCATCAACTGATAGTTGAACTTCTATTTCCATTTCTTTAATTATATTTCTATACATATCTATTAGTACTTCATATGCAGTATTTGCATTATATGGTAATATTAATTTGTTTATAATTAAGGCTATAATAATACCTAATACAATAAATGCAACCCTATTTATAATAAATACATCAGGTGAAGTGAGCATGCTAACAGAACCTATAGCTGATATTGTAATACATATCATTTCATACTTATAATCTATTTCTTTTGCATAACCACTTATATATCCAGTGAAAATTATAATAATTGCCCTTATAGTCGAATCTTTAAATATTGAAAATAATATAAATACTGATATACATCCTAAAATAGTTCCAAATAGTCTTTTTTTAGTTTTAATTATTCCGTCTTCAGTATATGGTTGTATAACAGAAAATATAGTATATAATATCCATCTACCTTCTTTTAAGTTGAAATAATCCATTACAAATCCACCCAATGAAATTCCTATAGCAACTTTTATAGCATAAGTAAACTTCATAGATTTTGTACTTATATGATCTTTATAAATATAAGATTTTTTGAAATTATATGGAATCTCTAAATT
>NZ_LBBT01000318.1 GCF_001006285.1 Paraclostridium benzoelyticum | reverse complement strand
AAATAGAATATATATAATATTTATATTAAATCTTCTATATACTTTTGTAAATTGACTTTTATATCATTCTCTAAACTTTGCATACCTATATAAAATTTAAGTTTCGGCTCCGTCCCTGAAGGTCTGGCAGCAATCCAAGATCCATCTTCTAGTATAAATTTTAGTACATTTGATTTTGGAAGTCCTTCTATACCATTATTGTAATCTTTACTTTCTATTACCTTTAATCCCGCTACTTCATTTAGTCCATTATTTCTAAACTGTTCCATTATTTGTTTTATTTTTTCAAGTCCAGCTATCCCATTTAATGTAAGAGTTATCATATCTTCTTTAAAGAAACCTACTTTATCATAAAGCTCTATAAGACCATCATATAAACTCATACCTTTATCATAATAATAAGCTGCCATATCAGAAATTAACATAGATGCCACAACCCCATCTTTATCTCTTGCATGTGTTCCAACTAGATATCCATAACTTTCTTCATATCCCATAATAAATGTTTTTTCATTTGTTTGTTCAAATGTTTTTATTTTATCTCCAATAAACTTAAATCCAGTTAATACGTTTAGGCAATCTACTCCATAACGTGCTGCTACTTTAGCTCCAAACTCAGAAGTAACTATAGTTTTTATTATAATTGAATTTTTGGGTAAATTATTTTCTTCTTTTAGATGCCCTAAAATATAATTAACAAGTAAAGCTCCTATTTGATTCCCCGTAAGTAATTCATAGTCTCCATTTTTAATTTTTACAGCTAATCCAACTCTATCGCAGTCTGGATCTGTAGCTATTACTAAATCAGCATCTTCTTTTTTAGCTAATTCTATCCCTCTTTCTAAAGCTTTTTTATCCTCTGGATTTGGATAATTAATACCAGCAAAATTAGGATCTGGTAGCTCTTCTTCTTTTACAACAAGTACTTTTTCAAACCCAACTTCCTTTAAGACTCTTTGTATAGGAACATTTCCAGTTCCACAAAGCGGTGTATATACTATTTTAAAGTTTTTACCGACTCTTTCTACTATATGCTTTCCTATAAATTGACTTTTAACAGCTTCTATAAACGCTGTGTCTTGTCTTTCATCTAGCATAACTACTAAATCTTTTTGACCTTCTTTTATAGTTGGTATTTTACTGTAATCATTTATGCTATTAACTTCTTTCGTAATTTCATCCGCTATCTCAGGCATAACTTGAGCGCCATCTTCCCAGTATACTTTATATCCATTATATTCAGGCGGATTATGGCTAGCGGTTATAACAACTCCTGCTATACAATTTAGATGTCTTACGGCGAAAGAAAGTTCTGGAGTTGTTCTTAAATCATCGAATATGTATGCTTTTATTCCACATGCAGCTAAAGTATTAGCTGTCTGCAAACAGAATTCTCTAGATTTAAATCTACTATCATGAGCTATTACTACTCCTCTGTTTTTGCCTTTTTCCCCAACATTTTTTAGTATATAATTAGCAAGCCCAAAAGTAGCTCTTGCCACAGTATAATCATTCATTCTATTTGTCCCTGCACCTATAATACCTCTTAATCCAGCTGTTCCAAACTCTAAATTTTTATAAAATCTTTCTTTTATTTCATTTTCATCATTTTTTATATCTTCTAATTCATTCCTAGTATCGTTATCAAAGTATACATCTGTCAACCATTGATTATATATTTCCTTATAATTCATATTCTTTTCTCCTTTATAATAATAATCTATCCAATTATTTATCTACATCTATTTATTTTACTATATATTGTTAATTTTTTCTATATATTCAAATCTGCTTATTTCAACATTTATGTATAAAAAAAACACTAGTGTTCCTAGTGTTTTCTTTATACATGAATAAATCGAGCAAATCTATAAGCGGAGTTCTGTATTAGATAATCATCTTTCTAGGCTTATTGTCACCAATAAGCTCAAGCGGCCTACCAACCGGAGAGTACGAGCAATACTCTTTTTATCCTAACTTGGCCTTGCTCCGAGTGGGGTTTACACAGCCGACTAGTCACCTAGCCGCTGGTGAGCTCTTACCTCACCTTTTCATCCTTACCATCACTGGCGGTTATTTTCTGTTGCACTTTCCTTAAGATCACTCTCACTAGGCGTTACCTAGCACCCTGCTCTATGGAGCTCCGACTTTCCTCGTGCAGCTAGCGCTACCCGCGATTATCTGATCTACTCAATATTCATTTTAACAGTGTAAATATATTATCATAATAAATTTTATATGTCAATCATTTGTTATATCAATTTAATAATTAAAGTTAATTTAAATTTTAGTTTATTATTTAATTTCTTCAACTACATTTTTCATATAGTTCAGTAATCCATCTTTTAGATTATCTCTTTTTAAAGCAAAATCTATTGTTGCTTCTAAAAATCCTAGTTTATCCCCTACATCATATCTTCTTCCCTCAAAATTATATGCATATATTGCTTCATGTTGAGCTAAGGTTTTTAAAGCATCCGTTAACTGTATTTCTCCACCTTTACCTGGGGCTTGATTTTCTAAAATTTCAAATATAGCAGGAGTTATTATGTATCTTCCTAATATAGCTATATTTGAAGGTGATTCTTCTACACTTGGTTTTTCAACCATATCCTTTACTTTATATACTCTATCTTCTATATATTTACAATCTAATATACCATATTTATCAGTATCTTCTTTAGCAACTTCTTGAACACCTAATATGCTTGTCTTATATTCATCGTAAGCATCTATTAATTGCTTAAGACATGGAGTATCTGAGTCTACTATATCATCTCCTAAAAGTACAGCAAATGGTTCGTCACCTATAAAGCTTTTAGCACAATGTATAGCATGTCCTAATCCTTTAGGCTCTTTTTGTCTTATATAGTGTATATTTACCATGTTAGATATCTCTTGAACCATTTCTAACATTTCAGTTTTTCCTTTTTGTTGAAGTTCTAATTCTAATTCTACGGATTTATCAAAATGATCTTCTATAGATTTCTTATTTCTTCCTGTTATTATAAGTATTTCTTCTATCCCAGAGTTTATAGCCTCTTCTATTATATATTGTAGTGTTGGCTTATCTACTATAGGAAGCATCTCCTTTGGCTGAGACTTTGTAGCTGGTAAAAATCTTGTTCCTAATCCAGCAGCCGGTATTATTGCTTTTTTTACAGTTTTTTTCATTTCGCTACCTCTTTCTGATTCATTTATATATAATAATTCTTTTCATTCACATATTTTACGTAACTATAATATTTTACACCATTTTCAATTATTTGTCTGTCGTATTTTGTCGTACATGTACATATACCCTTATATAAAATATTTTTTAATATATACATAATGAATAGTCTACGAAAATAATTTAAATTTCCACCTGATTCGTTTTTCCATTATTTATTATAAAATTTCATATTTTTCAATGGTACTATCTATCTTAATTCTATATAAAAAAATGCTTATTGTTAAGTTACAATATTGAATCTATTTTAAATCATTTTGCTTTACACAACAAAAAGTGCTTAGGATTTAGTTTACAACGCCGCGGTCATTCAAAGCACCTTTTCTCATCTCTTTATATAATACCGTATAAGCGTAATTCTTCTTTATTTTACACAACAAAAAGTGGTTGATATTTAGTTTGCAGCGAAGTGGTCATTTAAAGCATCTTCTCCGCTTTATGACCCAAGCGCAAACTAAATATCAACCACCACTTAAATCCACGTAAAATAAAAAAGATTACGCGGCTACGTCCTACTCTCCCAGGCAGCTTCCCACCAAGTACCATCGGCGCTAAAGAGCTTAACTTCTGTGTTCGGAATGGGAACAGGTGTATCCTCTTTGCTGTAATAACCGCATAATCTTTATTTAGAGTTAGTACTCTAAAAACTGAATAACATTAGTAAGATTAGATAATCTTGGTCAAGTCCTCGATCTATTAGTATCGGTAAGCTACATACATTGCTGCACTTACACCTCCGACCTATCAACCAGGTAGTCTTCCTGG
>NZ_LBBT01000033.1 GCF_001006285.1 Paraclostridium benzoelyticum | reverse complement strand
AAATTAATAATAATATAGAATTAATAAATTGAAGAAGTGGAAATAATAGCGATAACTTGTCAATACTAAGAATATAAATTTAGTATTATGAAGTCGGTTTTTTGTGGTATAATATAAAAACGCAAAAAATAAGGAAGGTAGGAATTTAATATGACGACAGTAGAACAAATGGTTAAAGTTATATATGATGCTATTGATGATAAACTAGGTAAAGATATATCTATAATAAAAGTAGGAGAAGTATCAAGTTTATGTGATTACTTCGTAATAGCTACAGCAGGATCTCAAAGACAAGTAAAAGCTATAGCTGATAACGTAGAAGATGAACTTACTAAGTTAGGGATAGAATCAAGAGGTAAAGAAGGATACGAGACACAAGAGTGGATACTATTAGACTTTGGAGATATAATGGTTCACGTATTTAATGAAGAAAATAGAGCATACTATAACCTAGAGAAAATGTGGAAAGATGCTCCATATGTTGATGTTGACACATTAGCTTAATAATTATATAATAATAAGATATAATTAAAAATTAAAATAGACTAGAGTAGTAAAATTAAATTTAGATTTCAGAGAGCTAGTGGATGGTGCGAACTAGTATTAAATTGATTTGAACTTGCTAGATACAATCTATTTAACCGTAGTTGGTATAAAGACTAGTACGAGAGGATTATTTAAAAAAATAATCAATTAGGGTGGTACCGCGAGTAATATCCTCGTCCCTAAACATTAATTTGTTTAGTGACGGGGATTTTTTAATACACAAAATTAAAAATAAAATTTAAGTAGGGTGGTAACGTGAAGTGTATATATTAGTTGTTGACGAAACACTTAAAGTGCATCTTTTTAGTACTTTGTGTGAAGGAAACAATTAATATATACACGAGCGATATACACGAAACTAAAATTTATAGGAGGTAAAAAAATGAACGTTTATAAACCAAATGAAGTTGAAGCTAAATGGCAAAAAACTTGGGATCAAAATGATCAATACAAAACTGACACTAATGATACAACAAAACCGAAATACTACACATTAGAAATGTTACCATACCCATCAGGAAAAATACACATGGGGCATGTTAGAAACTACTCTATAGGTGATGTTATAGCTAGATTTAAAAAGATGCAAGGTTACAATGTTCTTCATCCAATGGGATGGGACTCATTCGGACTTCCAGCTGAAAATGCGGCTATAAAGCATGGAATACATCCTCATAAGTGGACTATGGAAAACATAGAAGACATGAAGGGTCAATTAAAATTATTAGGACTTAGCTATGATTGGGATAGAGAGATAGCAACATCTACTCCAGAGTACTATAAGTTCACTCAAGAAATATTCTTAAAGTTCTTAGAGCATGGATTAGCATACAAGAAAAAATCTTTTGTTAACTGGTGTCCATCTTGTGAAACGGTTTTAGCTAATGAGCAAGTTGTTCAAGGAGCTTGTGAAAGATGTGATTCAGTAGTAGTTAAAAAAGACTTAGAACAATGGTATTTTAAAACTACTCACTTTGCAGAAGAGTTACTTCAAGATTTAGATACTTTAGATGGATGGCCAGAAAAAGTTAAAACAATGCAAAGAAACTGGATAGGAAAAAGTACTGGAGCTGAAATAACTTTCGATATAGATGGAATTGATAAATCAGTAACAGTATTTACAACTAGACCAGATACAGTACACGGAGTTTCTTATATGGTTTTAGCTCCAGAGCATGATTTAGTTAAAGAATTAGTTGCTGGAACTGAGTATGAAGAAGCTGTAGAAAAGTTTATAACTAAAATGTACACTATGACTGAAATAGAAAGAACTTCAAGCGACTTAGAAAAAGAAGGAATGTTCATAGGTAAACATGTTATAAACCCATTAAACGGACAAAAAGTTGAGCTATGGATAGCAAACTATGTATTAGCTGACTATGGAACAGGTGCAGTTATGGCAGTTCCGGCTCATGATGAAAGAGATGCTGAATTTGCAGCTAAATATAACTTAAACGTAGTTGAGGTTATAAATGAAGATAATATAATGGTAAACTCTGGTGAGTTTGATGGAATGGAAGCTTCAAAAGCATTTGATGCAATAATAGAAAAAATAGAAGAAATGGGAATAGGAAAGAAAACAGTTAACTATAGATTAAGAGACTGGTTACTTTCTAGACAAAGATATTGGGGATGTCCAATACCTGTAGTATACTGTGATGAGTGTGGATTAGTACCTGAGAAGAAAGAAAACTTACCTGTATTATTACCAACAGATATAGAATTTACAGGTAAAGGTGAATCACCACTTACTACATCAAAAGAGTTTATGAATGCTACTTGCCCATGTTGTGGAAAGCCAGCTAGAAGAGAAGTAGATACAATGGATACTTTTGTTGATTCTTCTTGGTATTTCTTAAGATATATAGATGCTCAAAATACTAACGAGCCATTTAGTAAGGATGCAGTTAACAATTGGATGCCAGTGGATCAATATATAGGTGGAGTAGAGCATGCTATAATGCATTTACTTTACGCAAGATTCTTTGTTAAAGCATTTAATGAAATGGGAATGTTAGACTTCAAAGAACCATTTAAAAACTTATTAACTCAAGGTATGGTTTTAAAAGATGGAACTAAGATGAGTAAGTCTAAAGGAAATGTTGTATCTCCGCTTGAAATAATAGACGAGTACGGAGCTGATACTGCTAGATTATTCGTATTATTTGCAGCACCACCAGAAAGAGATTTAGAATGGTCAGAACAAGGTGTTGAAGGATGCTTTAGATTCTTAAATAGAGTTTATAGATTAGTTGACGAATTAGCTGATAAAGCTAAATGTGATGCTACTATGGATGAATTAACTAAAGAAGATAAGGCTATGAGATTCACTATAAATGCTACTTTAAAGAAAGTAACTGAAGACTTAAATGAGAAGTTTGGTTTCAATACTGCAATATCTGCATTAATGGAATTAATAAACGAAATGTATAAATACAAAGAGTTAGAAACTAGAAATGATGCAGTTATAAAAGAAGCTATAGAAACTATAGTTACAATAATAGCTCCATTTGCTCCTCATATAGGTGAAGAATTATGGACTATGATAGGCAAAGAAGGAAGTATATTTGATATATCTTGGCCAGCTTATGATGAATCTGCTTTAGTTAAAGATGAAGTTGAAGTTGTAGTTCAAATAAACGGTAAAGTAAGAGGAAAATTAAGTGTGGCTGCTAATATATCAAGAGAAGATATGCAAGAAGCTGCAATGAATGATGAAAAAATAAAAGCTTTAGTAGAAGGAAAAACAATAGTAAAAGTAGTAGCTGTTCCTAAGAAGCTTGTTAATATAGTTGTAAAATAATAAATAAGTTATATAGAATAAAAAAAGGCCTTTTAAAAAAAGACCTTTTTTTATTTACATAAGTAAGCAATCTAACTAAAAAAATAAGGCGATTTTTAAATTTAAAATGAAAAAATCATTAAAAATAAAATTAAATTGAAAAAAATAAAAAAAATTTTGGCAGGAAAAATAACAGGAAAACAGAGGAATCAACATGTTTGTAAATTTTTTGACAAATTAAAAAATTCCCAAAAAATGTTTTCCTGTTGATTTTTGATGGAAAACTATATACAATAAAGATGTCAAACAATTATAAATTAAATCTAAACATTATGGGAGTGAGTAAAATGACAAGAGTTACATTACAAGATGTTAAAGATGCTAGAGAAACTATAAAAGATATAGTTAAAACAACTGATTTGTTAGAAAGCGTTAAACTAAGTGAAAAGACTGGGGCAAACGTATATTATAAATGTGAAAACTTACAAAAGACTGGTTCTTTTAAAGTAAGAGGGGCTTGCAACAAAATAGCAAGTTTAACTGATGAAGAGAAGGCAAACGGTGTTATAGCATCAAGTGCTGGAAACCATGCACAAGGGGTTGCGCTTGGAGCTAAATTAAGTGGAATAAAAGCTACAATAGTAATGCCAGCTACTGCACCACTTGCAAAAGTTACTGCAACTAAAGGATATGGAGCAGAAGTAGTTCAAGAAGGTTTAGTATATGATGATGCATATGCAAAAGCTGTTGAAATACAAAAAGAAACTGGAGCAACTTTCTTACATCCATTCAATGATAAATATGTTATGGCTGGACAAGGAACAATAGCTCTTGAAATATTTGAACAATTAAATTCAAATGTTGACACTATATTATGCCCAATAGGTGGAGGGGGAATAATAGCTGGTATAGCAACTGCTGCTAAAGCTTTAAACCCAAATGTTAAAATAATAGGTGTTCAAACTGCTAATATACCATCAATGAAAGAATCTATAGAACAAGGACATGTTACAACTGCATTTAAAGCTACTACAATAGCTGACGGTATAGCAGTTAAAACTCCTGGAGATCACACTTTTGAAATAATAAAAGAGTTAGTTGATGAAGTAATAGTTGTTGAAGAAACTGAAATAGCACAAGCTATGTTATTCTTATTAGAAAACCAAAAACTAGTATCAGAAGGTTCAGGTGCAGTATCAACAGCTGCATTATTAAGTGGAAAATACAAGCCAGCTAAAGATGAAAACGTTGTATGTGTAATATCTGGAGGTAATGTAGATGTTAACACATTATACAGAGTTATAGGAACTGCATTAACTTCAGAAGGTAGAAGATATGCATTCAAAACTAAAATACAAGATAAGCCAGGTGGATTAGCTGAGTTAACTCAAATAATAAGTGGATTAAATGCAAACATACTAAATGCAAATATGACAAGACCACCAAAGGAAACTCTTGGTAGTTTATACCTTGAAATAGAATTAGAAACATTCGACCAAGCTCATATAGATAAAATAAAATCAGCAGTAGAGTCTGCAGGGTTTGCAATAGAAGATTAATTTATGATATAATGGGTATATAATAAAAAAGTGAAATTATGCTTGCATAATTTCCACTTTTTTACTATATCCTGTATACAATATATACAATTTAGTAGTATAATATTACTGAAAAAAGTATAATATAAAAACAAAACCTATATAAAAGAAGGAGAGATTGATTATGAAACAAGTAATACATACAGAAAAGGCTCCTAAAGCAATAGGACCATACTCTCAAGCTATAAAAAATGGAAACATGGTATTCGTATCAGGACAAGTTCCATTTAACCCAGAAACTATGGAAATAGTTGAAGGTGGAGCAAAAGAGCAAGCTGCTAGATCATTAGAAAGTTTAAAAGAAATATTAGCTGCATCTGGAGCAACTTTTGCAGACGTAGTTAAGACTACAGTATTCATAAGTGATATGAATGATTTTGCTGAAATAAATGAAGTATACGCTTCTTTCTTCGGTGAAAACAAACCAGCTAGATCTTGTGTAGAAGTAGCTAGATTACCAAGAGATGTTAAAGTTGAAATAGAAGCTATAGCTATAGTAAAATAATAATAGACTTCAAAATGGCCATACCTCTTTATAGGATGGTCATTTTATGAGTTAAGCAACTATTGGAAATCATTTACAAAACAAAAGAAAAAAGACAATTTGATGAAAAGAGGTATTATTAATGGCTAAAGATTATAGTGTATTTGATGTCGTAGGACCAAATATGATAGGTCCATCAAGCTCGCACACTGCAGGTGCTGCAAGATTAGGGAAAATGGCATTAAAAATAGCAGGTAAACCTGTTAAAGATGTTAAGTTCTACTTACATGGATCATTTGCAGAAACATACAAGGGACATGGAACAGATAAAGCATTAGTTGGTGGTATATTAGGATTCCAACCAGATGATGCTAGAATAAGAAATTCTTTTGATTTAGCTAAAGAATTAGGTGTAAGATTTGAATTCATTAAAGCTAACTTAGGAGAAAACGAACATCCTAACACAGTTAAAATGGAAATGACTTTAGAAGATGGGTCTAAGGCAGAAGTTAAAGGAGCATCTATAGGTGGTGGAAACATTAAACTTACTGAAATGGACGGATTACCACTTGACTTTAACGGTTCTAGACCAGCAGTTATACTTGAAATAAAAGACATACCAGGAGCTGTATCTTTCGTAACTGGACTTCTTGCTCATAACAACAAGAATATAGCAAATATGTCTACTAATAAGCCAGCTGGAGCTGAGTATACATTTGTTACAATAGAAACAGATGAAGCTTTAGATGTTGATGTATTAGATCAATTAAGAAAATTTGAAGTTATAGCGAAAGCTGTAGTTTTAGACAAATTCTAATGAGTAAGGAAGGGTGACAGAATATGAAATACAACTTTACAAGCGGAGCAGAATTAATAGAAAAATGTAAAGACCTAAACATGACTATAGGTCAATTATGTTTAGAAAGAGAAGCTGAATTAAGCGGACTTTCTAAAGAAGAAGTAAGAGAAAAAATGGCTGTTAGTTTAGATATAATGAAAAAAGCTACTGAAAGAGCTGTAACAGAAGATATAAAATCTGTTGGAGGTCTAATAGGTGGAGAAGCTAAAAAATTAGAAAATCACAGAAACACTCAAAAAACAGTTTGTGGTGGACTAATGAATAAAGCTTTAGCTGCTGCAATGGGAACAATGGAAGTAAATGCTTCTATGGGTCTTATAGTTGCTGCACCTACAGCTGGTTCTTGTGGTATATTACCAGGAGCTATAGTTACTATAGGTAAAGAATATGGATTCAGTGATGATGAAATGTTAGATGCATTATTTACAGCATCAGCTATAGGAGCTATAATAACTAGAAATGCAACTGTTGCGGGAGCTGAAGGTGGATGCCAAGCTGAAACTGGTGCTGCAGCTGCAATGAGTGCTGCTGGTATAGTTGAATTAATGGGTGGAAGTGTAGAAGCTGCTGTTTCTGCTGCATCTCACTGTTTACAAAATGTAATGGGATTAGTTTGTGATCCAATAGCAGGTCTTGTTGAAGTTCCTTGTCAAGGAAGAAATGCTATAGGTGTTGCAAATGCTTTAATATCTGCAGAACTTTGTTTAGCTGGAATATTAAATATAATACCATTTGATGAAACTGTTGAAGCTATGTATAGAGTTGGTAGAGGTCTTCCAATGGAGTTAAGAGAAACTGCATTAGGTGGGGTTGCTGCTACTTGTACAGGAAACTGCTTAACTAAGAAAATATTCGGATAATAAAAAGAGGCTATTAGCCTCTTTTTTTAATGTCTTCTTCTTCGATTCTTTTTATTTGAATAAATATTACTTTTTTTCTTTACATATATATTTTTTCTTCTTTTATTTCTTCTTATTTTTTTCTTGACCAAAACTAATACAATGAAAAGTACAACTATTAAAATTCCACCAATTATAATTGATGGGAAGCTTTTTAATATTTGATTGTTTAATATTGATGAAAATACATTTGTAACATCATTTTGAGCTATTAGAGGAACATTGGCAACAGGATTTTTTCCTTTATCCTTATAAATATCTAATGTACCTACAGTATCCCCTTTTTTTATTGGAAGGGCTATGTCACTTAAATTAGCTTTAGCTTCAAATGTAGGCGTAGTTTCACCTGTATTGATAACTGTATAATAGCTATACTTAGGTTCGTATTCTAACTTTCTACCCTTTGCATACCATATAAACTTAGAGTCTATAAAATCATTTTTCTCAATCACTTTTTCAGATTTGAAATTATCAAATCCATAATCTAAAAGAGTTCTACTATCTGTATATAAGTTAGGTTCGCCATCTGCTTTAAATACAGCAGCAACTAATCTCATACCATCTTTTTTGGCACTAGAAAGTAGACATTTACCAGCGTCATCTGTATATCCAGTTTTTATACCATCTACTATGTCATACTTAATATCTGTATTTTGACCCTTGTAAGGAATAGTAGTAGTTCCTGTTAAAAATTTATTTGTATTAATTAATGTTCTTTCTGGTGATAAATTCGTAGCTGGTACCTTTATCGTTTTTTTATTTACTATGTTTCTAAAATCTTCATTGTTCATTGCTTCTCTTGCCATTAAAGCCATATCATAAGCTGATGTGTGATGTTCAGGGTCAGGTAATCCATTTGGATTATGGAAATGAGTATTCTTAGCACCTATCTTTTTAGCTTCTTCGTTCATTAAATTTGCAAATTCTGGTATAGATCCACTAATATGTTGAGCTAAAACAACAGCTGCATCATTTCCAGAAACTAAAAGTAAACCTTCTAATAGTTGCCTAACTGTAACTTGCTCCCCTGGAACTAAATACATACTTGTTCCACCTACAGTTCCTATATTACCAACAGTTACAACCTCATCTAGGTTTTTAGCATATTTTAACGTAAGGTAGGCAGTCCACATTTTAGTTGTAGATGCGGGGTATAAATTTGCATTAGAATTTTTTTCATATAAAACTTTTCCACTTGTATAATCCATTAAAACTGCATATTGAGCAGATATATTAGGAGGTGGTGTTTCTGCGAATGAAATATTACCAAATGCAAATAAATTAACAAAAGTTATTATGAATGATAATAATACTGATACTTTTTTAAACATTTTTTGTCCTCCGATTGTAAACTTATATTTTAGTATAACATATTTATGTCAATAATCAAATTTGAAGGAGTGATAAAATGAAACAGAAGAAAAAATTTATTATTATAATAGTAATTATTGCCATAAGTTCAGTTTTTTTAATTAAAAATAATAAATTTATAGAAAAAAATGATTCTTATGTTGTAAGTGGTGCGGAAAGTGAAAAATCCACTTTAGAAAATAATGATGTTGAAAAAAATGATAATGATAAAGGGGATTTCTCAAAAATAGAAAATATTGAAGATGTAAAAACTGTTGATAAAACTGAAAATATGACTAAAAAAATTAGTATTTATATAAGTGGAGCTGTAAATTCTCCTGGAGTTGTAGAACTAAAAAGTAATGAAAGATTAATGGAAGGCGTAAAGCTTTGTGATGGACTCACTGATGAAGCTGACACAAATAGAATTAATTTAGCTATGAAAGTTAAGGATGAGGGGCATTATATAATACCTAAACAAGGTGAAGAAATAGCACTTAATGATTCAAATGACAATGTTGAAAATAATAACAATGATGGTAATAATATCACTGAAGGTGACGATAAAAAAATAAACATAAATAGTGCATCTAAAGAAGATTTAGATTCATTACCTGGAGTTGGAGATGTTACCGCACAAAAAATACTAGATTATAGAGAAGAAAATAAGGAGTTTAAATCAATTGATGAAATAAAAAATGTTAAAGGTATAGGAGAAAATAAATTTAATGATTTGAAGGATTATATCTGTATTCAATAAATGCTAATTATGATATTATTAGTTATGTAATGCTTTAAAGAAAGGAGACATAATTATGGAAATGATGAAAAGACTTACAGATATGACAACTTCAGGAGGGTGAGCCGCTAAAATAGGGCCAGAGGTACTGGCATCGGTATTATCTCAATTACCTAAAAATACATCGGATAAAAAAGAAAATTTATTAGTTGGACTTGAAACTTCAGATGATGCGGCTGTTTATAAATTAAATGATGAAACAGCTTTAATTCAAACTTTAGATTTTTTTACTCCAATGATAGATGATCCGTACATATTTGGACAAATAGCAGCATCTAATTCATTATCAGATGTTTATGCTATGGGAGGAAAGCCTTTAGTTGCCATGAACATAGTATGTTTCCCAGCATGTCATGATATGAATGTACTAGCAGAAATATTAAAAGGTGGAATGGATAAGGTAAAAGAAAGTGGAGCTTTATTAGTTGGAGGGCACACTGTTGATGATAAAGAACCTAAATATGGTCTATCAGTATCAGGAACAGTACATCCTGATAAAGTTTTATCTAATGCAACTGCAAAAGTAGGGGATAAATTAGTTATAACTAAGCCTATAGGAGTAGGAATATTAAATACTGCTATGAAAGAAGGTTTAGTAGATGAAGAAACTTCTAAAATCGTAGTTGAAACTATGGTTCATTTAAATAAATATGCAGCTATGAGCTTTGATAATATAAAGGTAAACTCAGTTACAGATATAACAGGATTTGGACTTTTAGGACATGCACTAGAAATGGCAAAAGCATCAGAAGTTAGTATAGAGCTAAATGCTAATGAGATTCCTATATTAAATGGTGCTATTGACATGGCTAAAATGGGAATAATACCAGCTGGTATGTATAGAAATAAACAATATATATCAAGTGATGTTAAATTAGAAAACATAGAAGAAGCTATGGAAGATATATTATATGACCCTCAAACATCAGGAGGATTACTTATTTCTGTAGAAAGTGATCTAGCAGATATATTAGTAGAAGATATGAAGAAGAATGGGTCTATAGAAGCTAAAATAATAGGAACTGTTGTAGATAAAAAAGAAAAGTATATAACGGTAAAGTAATGACTTAAGGGGAGAGGAACTTTAATGAATAAAAGAGAATTATTTGCTCAATTACCTTCAGTAGATGAGATGTTAAACCAAGAAATGATAATAAATGCGTTAAATGAATATCCAAGAAATATTTTACTTGAAGGTATAAGAGAATCTATAGAAGAAAAAAGAAGCGAAATAGTAGAATTAAAAGAGGAAAATTTTGATAAGTTTGATATAACTATAGATGAAGTAGTGAGAAACACAATTAATAAATGTAATTTAAAATACTCATTATCATTAAAGAAAGTGATAAATGCTACAGGAACAGTACTTCATACAAATCTAGGAAGATCACTTCTTAGTGAAAGTATAAAAGATGAGCTTTGGGAAGCGGCATCTAGATATTCAAACTTGGAATATGATATAGATAAAGGACAAAGGGGTTCAAGATATACCCATTTAACAGATACTATAAAACGATTGACTGGGGCTGAAGATGTATTAGTAGTTAACAATAATGCAGCAGCTGTACTACTGGTATTAAGCACTATGGCAAAAGGTGGGGAAGCTATAGTATCTAGAGGTGAGTTAGTTGAAGTTGGGGGCTCTTTTAGAATACCTAGCATAATGGCGTTAAGTGGAGCTGACCTAGTTGAAGTTGGTTCAACTAATAAAACTCATTTAAAAGATTATGAAGAAGCAATAAATGAAAATACTAAAGTTCTTATGAAAGTTCACACAAGTAATTATAGAATACTTGGATTTACACAAAGTGTGGATGTAGATGAACTATGTGAGATAGGCAAAAAACATGAGTTACCTGTAATTGAGGATTTAGGTAGTGGTGTTTTCTTAGATATATCTAAGTATGGATTAAGTTATGAGCCAACAGTATTAGATTCTATTAGAAAAGGTGCAGATGTAGTTACTTTTAGTGGAGATAAGATGCTAGGTGGGCCTCAAGCAGGTATTATAGTTGGTAAAAAAGAATATATTGAAAAAATGAAAAAGAATCAACTTACAAGAGCTTTAAGAGTAGATAAACTAACTATATGTGCATTAGAAGCTACATTAAGAATGTACTTAGACGAAGAAAAAGCAAGAAAAGAAATTCCAACATTAAAAATGTTAACCTATACAATGGATGAATTAGAAGAAAAAGCTAACAACTTATATGAAAGAATAAAACACTTAGATAAATATGCAAATATAACAATTGAAGATGGGCTATCTCAAGTTGGAGGGGGATCTATGCCTTTAGAAACTATAGATTCTAAAGTTATAGCTATAACTCCTAAAAATATAAATGTTTCAACATTAGAAAAGACACTTAGGTTAAGTGATGCTCATATTATAGCTAGAGTCTATGATGATAAGTATGTGTTAGATGCAAGAACTATATTTGAAGATGAATTTGAAATTGTGAAAAATGAATTAGAAAAAGCTTTAATAGGAGGTTAAATATGAAAAATGTAATAATAGGAACAGCTGGACATATAGACCACGGTAAAACAACTCTTATAAAAGCACTTACAGGAAGAGAAACAGACACATTAGCGGAAGAAAAGAAAAGAGGTATATCTATAAATTTAGGATTTACTTACTTTGACTTACCAAGTAATAAAAGAGCAGGGATTGTAGATGTTCCTGGGCATGAAAAATTTATAAAAAATATGTTAGCAGGAGCATCTGGACTTGATATGGTTTTATTAGTTGTTGCAGCGGATGAAGGGGTTATGCCTCAAACTGTAGAACATATGGATATTTTAACATTTTTAAATATAAAAAAAGGAATGATAGTCTTAACTAAAAGTGACACTGTGGAAGAAGACTTCAGAGAGTTAGTAAAAGAGGATATAAGAGAAAAAGTCAAAGGAACATTTTTAGAAGATGCAGAAATTATAGAAGTGGATTCTATATCTAAAAAAGGTTTAGATGAGCTTATCAACAAAATTGATAAAATGACTGATGAAATAGAAGATAAAGACTTAGAAACTCCAGCTAGACTCAATATAGATAGAGTATTTTCTATAAAAGGGTTTGGTACAGTTGTAACAGGGACTTTAATAGAAGGTAAAATAAGTATAGATGATGATCTAGTAATATATCCAAAGGAACTTAAAACAAAGATAAGAAGTATACAAGTTCATGGAGAAAGTGTTGAAACAGCTTACGCGGGACAAAGAACGGCTATAAACATATCTAATGTAAAGGTTGAAGAGATTAACAGGGGAGATGTGCTAGCGTCGCCTCATTCACTAGAAGAAGCAATGATGTTAGATGTTAGATTAAGTATTGTTAAACATACAGATGCGGGACTTAAACACTGGGATAGATTAAGACTTTACCATGGTACTAGAGAAATACTTTGTAGAGCAGTACCGTTAGAAGTAGAAGAAATAATGCCAGGAGAAAGTGGTTTAGTTCAACTTAGACTTGAAGAAAGTATAGTTGCAAAAAAAGGTGATAAGTTTGTCGTAAGAAGATATTCTCCTATGGAAACGATAGGTGGAGGTATAGTTATAGATACTAATCCAAGAAAACATAAGAGATTTGACGCTAATGTAATAGAAGCTCTTAAAATAAAGGAAAAAGGAGAGCTTTCAGATATATTAGAAGCTTACTTAAAAAACAACTCTAGAAACTATCCTAATATAAAAGAAATTATGAGTTATAGTGGTGAGAGTGAAGATAATATAAAGAAATCATTAGAAAAGCTTATTGGACAAGAAAAAGTTATATGTATAAACAATATGTATATGCATATAAACCAATATAACACTTTAAAAGAAAAAGCAGAAAGTGAACTTCAAGCATACCACAAGAAGTTTAGATTAAGAGAGGGTATGTTAAAAGAAGAAGTTAGATCTAAAGTTGAAAGTAAATTTAAAACAAGAGATTTTGATATTTTACTAGATTTATTTATAAATGATGAGTTTATAAAAGTTAATGGTAATTTTGTTTCACTAAAGAAATTTAATGTTGTATTTAACGAAAAGCAAACAAAAATAAAAAATGAGATAGAGAAAATATTAAACAATGCAGGCCTAAATAATATTTATACAATTGAAGATATAACTAACAATAAAAAAGAATACGAAGAAGTGTTAGAATCTTTAATAGGAAATACTGTTGTAAGAATTGAGGATAGTTATTTAATGTCTTCAAAAGTATATAACAATGCTAAAGAAAAGCTTATAAAGTATTTAGAAGAAAATAAAGAAATAACATTAGGTGATTATAGAGATTTAGTTAATTCAAGTAGAAAAAACTGTATGATAATATTAGAAGATTTTGATAGAAATAAGATTACAAAAAGAGTTGAAAATAAAAGAGTATTATTTTAAAAAAAGTAAGTAGTGGTGGCTTACTTGATATGTAGTTGTTTTCTTTGCACAAAGACCTAAAAATCTCGGTCTTTAAGTGCTTCGAAAACAATTACATATCAAGCTTTGCCTGACTACTTACTTTTTTTTAATTTTGGATGGTGAAGGTTGAGTCTTTAAGGTTAAATGAATCTTTAAGACCTGGAGTTAAGTATATTTTCTTGTCTTTTGTTATAAATATTGCTTCTGTGTTTGGTAA
This sequence comes from Paraclostridium benzoelyticum, assembly GCF_001006285.1. GTDB lineage: Bacteria > Bacillota > Clostridia > Peptostreptococcales > Peptostreptococcaceae > Paraclostridium > Paraclostridium benzoelyticum. The sequence goes on along the minus strand of NZ_LBBT01000033.1, from coordinate 16,184 downwards.
AGATTCTATTAATTTAATTCCTCCTTTAGTTCCAAGTGAAAAAGCTGTAGTAGATAGTGCATCACAATTCATTGAATTGTTTGAGACTATAGTTACACTGTTAAGTTCATTTTCAACAGGATACCCAGTTTTAGGGCTTAGTATATGGTGATAAATTTTCCCATCTTTTTCTATATATCTTTCATAAATGCCTGATGTAACTACTGAGTTATCTGTTGTTAATATACTTCCTATAGCATTTCCTCTAGGCTTAGTTGGGTCTTGAACTCCTATATTAAATTTATTTTTACCATCCTTAGACCCAATTGTAAAAATGTTTCCACCTAGGTTTACTATAGATCCTTCAATTTTTTGTGTTTTAAGATACTTAACCACTTTATCAGCAGCATAACCTTTTGCAATTCCACCCAAGTCTAACTTTGTACCTTCATGTTTTAGCATTACACTATTATTTTTCTCATCTAAAGTTATGTTTTTGTAATTTATTGTAGGTAAAACTGAATTTATTTCATCTTGGCTAGGAACTCTGGCTTTTTCATTTCCTATATTCCATAGTTGAACTAACGAACCAACTGAAGCATCAAAGTGTCCACCTGATAAATCTGAAAAGTGTATAGCTGATTTTATAACTTTAAAAGTATCTGGAGATACTTTAGTGTAAGAATTACCGGCATTTTCATTAATTTTGTAAACATCACTAGATAATGTAGATGGATTCATTTTATTATCCATGTCTTTTATTATACGTTCACAATTATTTAATATCTCATTAGCTTCTTTTTCATTAGCTTTAGTATATAGTGTAACTTCATTAACAGTACCTAGGTAGTACATAGTTTTTGAATATGTATTAATTTTTTGACTAAAGATTAAAAATGAAAATATAGCTAAAATTGATAAAATTGCTATATAAAGTATAAGTTTTTTATTTTTCATGCTGTTTCCCCTTTATATTTATGATATATTTAATTATATTATAAATGCTTGGAGGCTAAAAATGAAGAAAAACGATTTTTTTCTTATTTTATCAGTTTTAATCATAATAGGGGTTTGGATAAGTTTTAGCTTTTTCAAAAACCAAGACGAAGGTGAAAAAATAGTTATATATTTAGATAATAAAGTATATAAGGAAATTCCTATTGATGCAACTGAAGATATAACTATAAAAACAGATTCTGGATTTAACAAGATTAAAATTCATGATAAAGGCGTTGAAGTCGTAGATGCATCATGCCCAGATAAAGTATGTGTGAAAACTGGTTTTATAGATAAGTCTAATAAAAATATAGTATGTATACCTAATAAGGTAAGTATAAAAATAATCAGTAATGAAAAAAATGATATAGACACAATAGCAAATTAAAAGTAGGTGAAGAAATGGTTAACATAGGAAACGATTGGGATGAAATATTAAAAGGTGAATTTGAAAAACCATATTATTTAAAATTAAGAGAATTTTTAAAAGAGGAATATAAAAATAATATTATATATCCTGATATGCATGACATATTTAATGCATTGAAATATACATCATATAAAGATACTAAAGTACTAATCTTAGGGCAAGATCCTTATCATGGAGAAAATCAAGCTCATGGGCTTGCATTTTCGGTAAAGCCTGGAGTAAAAACACCTCCGTCTTTATTAAATATGTACAAAGAATTAAACTCAGAATTTGAATGTTTTATACCTAATAATGGATTTTTAGTTCCTTGGACAAAACAAGGTGTATTACTATTAAATACAGCACTTACAGTTAGAGCTCATGAAGCTAACTCTCATAAAGGAAAAGGATGGGAGACTTTCACAGACCATATAATAGAGACTTTAAACTTGAGAGAAGATCCTGTGATATTTGTTTTATGGGGAAATAATGCAAGAAGTAAGAAAAAGTTAATAGATACAAATAAACATTACATAATAGAATCTGCACATCCAAGTCCACTATCAGCTAGTAGAGGATTTTTTGGATCTAAACCATTTTCTCAGGTTAATGATATCTTAATTAAATTAGGAAAAGAGCCTATAGACTGGCAAATTCCAAATATATAAAATATATAATAAAAATAAAATCCTTTTAATATGTGAAAGGATTTTATTTTTTAAGGTTAAAAAAATTAAAATTTACAAAAATTAAAGTTAAATTATATAGAAAATTGTAAAAATATGAAAATGTTTGCTAAAAACAGTTGCATCAAAAAAAAATATATGGTAATATAAGTTTGTAAGTGAGAGGACATCCCATATGGGGGTGGATGGGTGCTGGTGTGCCCTCTAGTCTTCAAAACTAGTATGAGGGGTTAAGAGCTTCTTGGGTGGGTTCGATTCCCACGCACTCCCGCCAATTAAATGAAAAGAACTTCTGTATAGAAGTTCTTTTTTTGCTTTTAATAACTTAATTATCATCAAAATTTTCTTTTTGGCTCATTGTAAATTGTTTAAGGTCATTATCCCATATATATAATTCTTTTGAAATGTCTTTAGAAAAGGAATTATCATTTGATGAGATTGTTGAGACATATAGTATTTGGGGAGGGTAGTCGTCTAGAAAGTCCATACTTCCAGATACTTTAATTTTATCACTACTTTTTAAATCTATTTTTTCGAAATATAGATCTTTTTTTAGTTTAGATGAATATTTAAGTCCTTCTTGATAAAATATCTCTATAAATTTTTTATCATTTGAGTATGTAGTTTCATCCTCACACTTTTGCTCAACTACTAAAAAATCTTTATAAAAATAAAATTCATTTATGTCATCTAAATTATCTACAATTGAATCAAATGAGTAAGTATGATCTTCATTTTTTATATAAAATGATATAAAAGACTTATTTTGAGGCAATCTTATAGAGAATGCTATATATTTATTTGGACCATTTTCTAAATTTTTATGAATATCGAGTTGCATATAATCTATATATCTTATAAAATCTTCTTTATTAGTATCTTTTAAAATCTGAACAATCAAATTATAATTATCGTTATTAGATAGGGATTCTATAATATCTGAATGGATATTATTTTTAGAAGAACTTACGTCGAGTATTAAAAGCAATGAAACCAATACATTTATTATAAGTATATAAAATAGAAAGTTAATTAATTTTTTCAAAGCATCACCCCTATTTGTATAATCGATATTAAATTATATTCTTGCACATGAAAAAAATTACACAAGGAGATATTTAAAGCATGAACAAACATTTTAAAACTAGAACAGGTCTTATAATCGGAAATGAAGGAATTGAAAAATTACAAAATTCAAATGTAATTGTATTTGGAGTTGGAGGAGTAGGAAGTTTTGCTGCAGAGGCTATAGCTAGAGCTGGTGTAGGCAAGATGACTATTGTAGACTTTGATGATGTAGACATAACTAATATAAATAGACAAATACCAGCACTTCACTCAACTGTAGGAAAATATAAGGTTGATGTTATGAAAGATAGAATTTTAGATATAAACCCAAATATAGATATAAAAGCAATAAGAGCAAAATATACAGCTGAAAATAGTGAAGAAATATTATGCGAAGAATATGATTATGTTATAGATGCTATAGACATGGTTACTTCTAAAATTCATTTGATAGAAACTTGTGTTAAAAAGAATTTAAATATAATAAGTTCTATGGGTATGGGAAATAAGTTAGATCCTACAAAAATAGTAGTTACGGATATATATAAAACTCAAATGTGTCCACTTGCTAAAGTTATGAGAAAAGAATTAAGAGATAGAAAGATAAAAAAATTAAAGGTTGTTTATTCAACAGAACAACCTGTAGAGTTAAAAGAAAAAATTATGAATGGAAAGAAAATAACACCAGGAAGTATATCGTTTGTACCTTCAGTAGGAGGGCTTACAATAGCGTCTGTAGTAGTAAATGATTTAATAAAGTAAACTAAGTAAAAAAGTGATTGTAGCTAAGTGCAAAGTGTCAAAAATTAATTCACCTTCATACAGGCTTTAAAATCTCGCCTGTAAATGGCGGTTGAATTAATCATTGACACTTTGGTAAGGTTCAATCACTTTTTTTATTTACTTTACTATTTAGGTGGGGATGAGGTGGTTATGGTATTTCCGTCACTGTAAAAGGATAGATGCCCTTGTTTATCTGTTCTGTATACTTTTGTGTTTGCTTTTGATAAATTAAGTAAAGTTTCTTTATGTGGATGTCCATATTCGTTATCATACCCACAAGATATAACTGCGACATCAGGAGTTATAGTGTTTATAAAATTTTCACCTGAAGAGCTTTTACTACCGTGATGAGCCACTTTTAAAAAGTTTATATTACTCAAATTAAAACTGTTTAATATTTCTTCCTCATTTTCCAACGTACAGTCACCTGTAAACAAAAATGATTTTTTACCATAGTCTAATTTGAACACGATAGAGTTTGAGTTATTATCTAAATGGGTATAAGAAGGATTTAAGACAGTTAATTTTATGTTATTGTCTAAATTTATGATATTTCCCTTTTCGAGGAATTGAGGATTAATATTTTTCATGCTACAAGATTGAATTAGATTGTAGTATGAATCACTATTTACTTCTTTATTTGGAAGATAAACTTTAGAAATTTCAAATTTATCAATAATAGCATCTAAACTTCCTATATGGTCAGTATCTGGATGAGTAGCTATAACGAAATCTATATTTTTTACTTTTTTAGATTTTAAAAACTTTTTTATAATGAGAGAGCTATCTTCATCGCCTCCATCAACTAATATATTAGTTTTATTTGGAGTTTGAATTAATATACTGTCACCTTGACCTACATCTATTATATGTACTGATAGGAGCGTTTTTTTGCCACAACCAACCAAAAGTGTTATTATAATAAATGTTAAACATATGATTTTTTTCATTACATACTCCAATCATTACCTGTTTATATTGAATAAATAAAGATAATATTAATAAATAAAACATTATTTATTAGTTTAGACTTTAAACTTAAAATTAATTCAAATGAACGGTAAAGTTGGGTATATAAATTAATATATAAGCATCAAAAGGAGAGTTATTTATGATTTTTAAAGAAATTGATATAAATGCATATGAAGAATTAAAACCTTTTTTCCATCATGTTGATTACGAAGCATGTGAATATTGTTTTACTACTTTATATATGTGGAGACATGTTTATAAAACTAGTTATTATGTAAATGATGATTTTGCTTTAATTGTTGGAGAATATGAAGGAGATAGATTTTCTGTACTTCCATTAGCTAAAAAAGATAAAATACATGAAGCTTTAGAGTTTATGGTTAATTACTTCAAACATGAAGACCATCAAATTTATTTAAGGGCTGTTACAAAAGATGTTGTTGAATTGCTTCAAAAAGATTATCCAGGAAAGTTTAAATATATAGAGGAAAGAGATTACTTTGACTATGTATATGATGCAGAGGCTCTAAGAACATTAAAGGGAAGAAAAAATCAAAAGAAAAGAAATCATCTAAATTATTTCTTAAAAGAATATGAAGGAAGATTTGAATATAAGAAATTAGGGAAAAAAGATTTTGATCAATGTATAGAACTTTTAAAAGAATGGGCTAGCAATAAAGCTGAACAAGGCGATGTAGATGATGGCATAGATGATGAATTTATAGGAATTAAAAAAATATTTGATAATTATGATGTATTAGAAGAAGAAGTTAAAGTAGCTGGAGTATATATAGACAATAAATTAGAAGCATTTACTATAGGTGAATATATAAATGAAGATATGGCACTTATTCACATTGAAAAAGCTAATCCAGAAATCAGAGGATTATATCAATATATAAATCAACAATTTTTAGTGCATGAATTTGAAAATGTAGAGTTTGTAAATAGAGAAGAAGACCTAGGGATTGAAGGACTTAGAAAAGCTAAGCTTTCATATCATCCATGTAAATTTGTAGAAAAGTATACGGTTATGGAGGCCTAAAATGGATATAAGATATGCTAAGGGTGAAGATTTAGAGGATTTAAAAAATATTTGGAATTATTGTTTTGGAGATGAAGAATCATTTGTTGACTATTACTTTAACAACAAGTATAAGCCGGAAAATACTGTAATTGTTAAAGAAGATAACGAACTTAAGTCTTCTCTACAATTAAATCAATATAAAATAAAGTTAAATGAAAAAGTTTACGATACATCATACGTAGTAGGGGTTTCTACATTCCCAAATGCAAGAGGGAAAGGGTACATGAAGGATATGATGGACTTTTCATTAAATGAACTTTATAAAAAAGGACAAGTGGTTTCGCTGCTTATGCCTATAGACTATAGATTATATAAAAAGTATGGATATGAACATTGCTATGATCAATTAGAATATAAACTCGATATAGACGGACTAAAACAATTTAAAATAAATGGAGACTTTGAAAAAATAAATGAAAGTCATATAGAATATATGATTGATATTTATAATGACTTTTTATCTAAATGTAATGGATATGTTGTTCGAGATAGATTTTATTATGAAAATTTATTTAAAGAAATAAAATGTGAAAATGGACATATTTATATACATAAAGGTAATGGCTATGATGGATATATAATATATTTCATTATGGGAGATACTATGTTTATAAGAGAAATATGTTATAAGAATATAAATTCTTTAAAGTCGATGTTAAAATTTATTTTCAATCATAACACTCAATGTAAAAATATAAAAGTAATGTCTCCTATTACAGATAGTATAAGATTTATATTGCCAAATTTAAAGGATAATGAGCTAAGTTTAAAACCATTTATGATGGGAAGAGTTATAAATGTTGAAGACTTCTTGAATGATATTTATACAGAGCATGAAGATTTAGATAGTGTATATATAAAAATTGATGATAATCAAATAAAAGAAAATGATAATGTTTTTGAAGTTAAGATTTTAAATAATAAAATTGTAGCTAAGAAAAGTAATCGTGAAGCTGACTTTAAATTAAGTATAAACCATTTAAGTCAAATAGCTTTTGAGTATACTGATATAAATCAAATTTTATTTGTAGAAAATATTGAGTTAACAGATAAAAATAAAAAGGCAATAGACTTACTAAATTCTATATTTAATAAAAAAGAAAATTATATAAATGAATACGTATAAGGAAAAAGTACTTACTTTTTCCTTTTTTGATTTAAAAAATCCTATATGTACATAATTTAAGAAAAGTACGTCTAGGAGATTTTTATGAGAAGGCCGATATTTATAGTGTTTTGTATAATGATAAGCATAAGCTTTGTTGTTACAAATTATTATTCAAATGAAGATTATAAAAATGATAAAAATTGTACCATGGAATTAGAAGGACTAGTTAAGAATAAAGTAAATAAAAATAATTATGTCCAATACCAGATTGAAGATTATTTAATAAATGACTATTCTACCAAAGTAGAGATAAAGCCAGGTCAAATTATAAGATTTAAAGGGAAGTTAAAAAAATATGAAAACTTTAAGGGTGAAATATTTGATTATAATAGGTATCTAAAGAGTAAAGGGTATAAAGGAATTGTAGAAATAAATGATTATAAAATTATTGGAGATAATTTTATTTATATCAAATTGTTTAATATAAAAGATAAAATAAGTAAAACAATAAAGTATTTATATAAAGATAAATCTAAATTTATAAATTCGATAATTTTAGGTGAAAAAGAAGGGATAGATTCAGAAGCAAATGAAATTTTTTCTAAAACTGGAGTAAGTCATATTTTAGCTTTATCAGGACTTCATGTAAGTATATTTATAACTATAATTGGGTTTAGCTTTGGTAAAATAAATAATTTGCTTAAATTTACTTTTTTAGCTCTTATACTGTGGAGCTACAGTATTATGGTTGGGCAATCTCCGTCCATAATAAGAGCTATAGTTTGCAGCTTGATATCTTATTTGGCAATTTTTGTAGAAAAAAGGTCAGATAGTATAAATAACCTGTCTATTGTAGGTATTTCCTTAATAATAAATAATCCTTATGTGATTTATAATATAAGTTTCCAATTGTCTTTTCTTGCAACATTGTCTATAATATACTTCTATGGTTATATAAATGAAAAAATAAAAGTTAAGACATTATCTCTTACTTTAGCAGCTAATATATTAACATCTCCAATAGTATATTTATATTTTAAAAATATATCTATTGCATGTATAGTTAGTAATATAGTAGTTGTACCACTTTTAAGTATAGTTATATACATTAGCATTTTAAGTGCTATAGTATTGCCGCTTAGTTTGATTTTAACTAAAATAATGGTTGGGATTAACACAAGCATAATTGATTTTGTATATATGACATTAGAATTTTTATATAATATAAATGGAAGCTTTATTGAATTTGAAAATTCTAATAAAATTTTAGTTATTGTATATTACATTTTAATAGGAAGTTTTATGATATATAAAGAAATAAAAACGATAAAGGAGCAAAGAAATGAATTACAAGGATATCATCAAGAGCATGAACAACAACGAATTTAAAAATGTATATCTTTTTTATGGAAGAGAGTTTTATTTAATAGAAAATGTAATAAAAACTTGTAAAAGAAGTTTAAATGAAAGTATGATAGATTTTAACCTAGATATCCTTGATGGAAAAGAACTGACATTAGATCAAATTTTAAGCAATGCAGAAACACTTCCATTTATGGATGAGAAGAAAATTTTAATAATAAAAGATTTTGAATTACTAAAGGGAAAGAAAAAAAACTTTTCAGATAGTGATGAAAGTGAGCTTGTAGAATATATTGAAAAAGTTCCTAGCACAACGGTTATAGTTTTTCTAGTTTATGGAGATGTAGACAAAAGAAAAAGTTTAGTTAAAAAAATTAATAAAGTTGGAATAGTTAATCATTGTGATAAGTTAAGTGATATGGATTTATTCAAATGGGTAAAGAATAGGTTTAAGCAAAATGAAGTGTATATAAATGATTCTGAAATCATGTATTTTATAGAGCAAGAAGGATATAGAGATAAAAACAGTGAAAAGACATTATCTGATTTAGAAAACGAAATAAATAAAATAGCTTCATTTGTAGGTAAAGGAAATAATGTAACAAAAGCTATTATTGATAAATTATCTCAAAAGAAAGTTGAAAATGATATATTTAAACTAATTGATGAGATTGGAAATAAAAATTCATCACATGCAATGAAAATAGTAACTGATATGATTTTAGAAGGTGAATCTGTTCTTGGTATATTTGCTATGGTTTCAAAGCAATTTAAATTAGTGATGCAGGCAAGGCAATTACAAAATCAAGGGTATTCATCTAAAGTTATAGCTGAAAAATTATCAGCACATCCATTTGTAGTTGCTAAGGCCTTAAAACAAGGTAGGTTATTTGCAGATGAAGCTGTAGTCGATATGTTGAATTTTATATTAGAAAGTGATTTTAAAATAAAGAATGGGCTAATGAAAGATAATTTAGCAGTAGAGATACTCGTAAGTAAGTATTGTCAATAAGGAATTGTTCAAATATATTTAATAGACAGTTAGTTTTAGTATTATTTAAAAATTTATCCATATGAAACTTTGAAGATAATTAAAGTATAGGGTAAATTCTTAAATAATACTTAACTAGTTTACTATTAATCTAGAATTTGGGTAATTCCTTATTTTTTACGCTTAAGGAAATTATACTTAATTAAATTTTGTGGGTAACTTATGTAATATAGTGATACAAATGTTTTGGTGAAAGTAAAAAATGACATTTTGAGCAACGGACGGAGTCGTTGGCGACATGAGCGAAGCGAATTTTTTATGCGTAGTTTTTAAATTAAACAGAAAAAGACCCTTGATTAAAATCAAGGGTCAATATCTATTTTAAACGGGAATTAAGCGTTCATTCCGTTTAACTTTTGAGCTAACTTAGCTACTTTTCTAGCTGCAGCGTTCTTGTGTATAGTTCCTTTAGAAGCTACTTGAGATATTCTCTTTTGAGCGTATTGGAATCTAGCAGCAGCCTCTTCTCTGTTTCCTGCAGTAACAGCTTCTTCGAACTTTCTTATTGCAGTTTTTATTTGAGATTTTCTAGCTCTGTTTAAAGCAGTTTTCTTCTCGATAACTTTTATTCTTTTCTTTGCTGATTTTATGTTTGCCATCTGGTTCACCCCCTCGTGAGTAGTTTATATTATTCATCGTCAACATATTAGATTTTAACAGAAATAAATCTAAAAATCAAGGATAATTATTATTAACTTTTTTAATATCTTTCCATTTGACTTTTTAGATTATAACCCAAATCAAAATATTTTACAACCTACAAATTAATTATTCTAAAAAAAATTAAATTAAATTTATTTGGTTATAAAATTATAAAATTTGTTAACAATGTTTAGTATGATTAAATTTAAACTTTTAAAATGGAGGAAGTTTTATGATAAGTTTAAGAACTGATTTAGCTCTAGAAGCTAGAGAAATATATGAACAAGGTAATGATGGAAGTAATATACCTGGAGTTAAAATAGATACAAAAGAATTAGATGATTGTATTGTAACTAAAGTTGAAGTATTAGATGAACAAGGATCTCAAATTATGAACAAGGGGATAGGGGTTTACACGACTATAGAAAGTAAGTTAATGAAATATGATGATGATGAATCTAGAGAGCAGGTAACTGAATATTTAAAAGATGAACTAATAGATATACTTGGAACTGATAAAACTAAAAAGACATTAGTTATAGGGCTTGGTAACTGGAATATAACATCAGATGCATTAGGACCGAAAGCTGTTTCTAAAACTCTAGTAACTAGACATATATTTAAAAACTACAACAAAGAATATGATGATGATTTTACAGAAGTTGCAGGACTTAGTCCGGGGGTAATGGGAATTACAGGTATAGAGACAAGCGAGATAGTAAAATCAATAGTTGATATGATAAAGCCTGATAGAGTTATAGCAATAGATGCTCTAGCTTCAAGAAAAATGGAAAGAGTAAACTCTACAATACAAATTTCAACAGCTGGAATTTCACCTGGAGGTGGGGTTGGTAATAAACGAAAAGCATTAAATAAAGACTATTTAGGGGTAGATGTAATAGCTATAGGAGTTCCCACAGTAGTTGATGCTGCGACATTAACTAGTGATGTACTTGATCTTGCAATTGATAATCTTATGGAACAATCCAAAGAAAGCAAAGATTTTTACAACATGTTAAAAGAGTTAAAAGAAGAAGAAAAATATCATTTTATAAGAGAATCATTAGAACCATATGATAAAAATTTAATAGTTACACCAAAAGATATAGATGATACGATTGAAAATTTAGCAGTGATAATAAGTGAAGGCTTAAATAGATCGCTTCATCCTGGGAGAATTGTAAATTAAGGAGGATATAATATGAGAAAAAAAGTTGCTAGTCTTGGGATTGTAACCTGTGTTATATGTGGGTTATTTTTTAAGACGTCGTATGCACTAAGTGAAGATGAGTTTTTAAAATTTCTTATAAATACAAGCTATCCAGAGACTAAGGTAGATACACCTAAATCTGAAAATGAAAAAGGAGCAAGGAAAATAGATAACGAATCAGAAAATAAATCTACAAATAAAGATGATGAATTTGTAAAAATGTATGTAGGAGAAGAGAATGTTCCTAAAGTTGATGATTCTTCAAACAATGAAAAAACTACAGAAGCAGCATCTACAAGCAGTAAATATGTAGATAATGTTTTAGTAACTAAAGATCAGCCTCAAATTCTTATATATCATACTCATGGAGGCGAAACTTATGTAAATTCTCCAACTGGAAATTATCACTCTTATGATAAAGAAAATGCTACTTTAGAAATTGGAGCACTTTTAACTCAAGAATTAGCTAAAAGAGGAAGATCTGTAGTTCATAATACTACTTACCATGATATGCCAGAGTTTACAGGTGCATATAGTAGAAGTTTAAAAACTATAGAAACAATGCAGGAAAAATATAAAAGTATTGATGTAATAATAGACTTACATAGAGATGGTAGAGATATAACTACTGAAAAAGCTAAAAAAGATTTTCATGATGCATGTACAACTAAAATAAACGGAGAAAATGTTGCTAAATTTTTATTTGTTGTAGGTGAGAAAAGTGAAAACTATTCTAGCAATTTACAATTAGCAAAAGAAATTACAGCATTTGCAGAAAGTAAATACCCAGGAATAACAAGACCAGTAGTTAAAAAGCCAAAAGCAAAATTCAATCAATATAAGTCAGACAAACCATTGTTACTAGAAGTAGGAGGAAATGCGAATACAAAGGAAGAAGCTCAGGCATCGGTTAAATATATTGGAGAAGTAATAGATGAATTTTTAAAACAAAAAGGTATGTAGGATAGAACTATGAGCCGAATAGAACGTAAAAAAGAAGAAAAAATTAAAAAACTATCTAGAAGGCCTATATATAGAGGGATATTTATATTAACTATGGTTTGTATAATAAGCGGATGCATATTTTTAGTAGATAAAGAGGCTACACTTATGATAGGGAAAATAGATAAGTATAACATAGAAGTTTTCATAGAGAACTTAAATGGTTCATTTATGAAAACTGTAAAAGATGTAGAAGAAAAAATAAGTAAACTTAATAATTTAAGATAAATTAGGGTTATCGATACGATAGCCCTAATATTATTTTAAGAACCTTTATTTAAATTGTTGTATCAATATTTACATAATTGCGGATATATTATAAAATAAAAGTTATGATAATAATAAAAAGGAGGAATAAAAGGTGGACAGCAAACAAAGTAGAACGAGAAATTTTAGTATAATAGCACATATAGACCATGGAAAGTCTACCTTAGCAGATAGATTAATTCAACATACAGGACTTGTTAGTGAAAGAGAGATGAAAGATCAGTTACTAGATAACATGGATCTTGAAAGAGAAAGAGGAATCACTATAAAGCTTCAAAATATTAGATTAGTTTATAAGGCTAAGGACGGAGAAGAGTATTACTTAAACTTAATAGATACTCCAGGACACGTAGACTTCAACTATGAGGTTTCAAGAAGTTTAGCAGCTTGTGAAGGGGCATTACTTGTAGTAGATGCAGCACAAGGTGTTGAAGCTCAGACATTAGCCAATGTTTATTTGGCAATAGATCAAGATTTAGAAATATTACCAGTTATAAATAAAATAGATTTACCAAGTGCAAGACCAGATGAAATAAAAACAGAAATAGAGGATATAATAGGGCTTGATGCAAGTGAAGCTCCACTTATATCAGCTAAAAGTGGATTAAATATAGAAGATGTACTAGAAGCTATAGTTAAGAATGTTCCATCACCACAAGGTGATAAAGAAGCTCCGTTAAAAGCATTAATATTTGATTCATATTATGATGCATATAAAGGGGTTGTAGCATACGTTAGAGTATATGAGGGAACAGTTAAAAAAGGTATGACTATAAAAATGATGAACACTAACAAAAAATTTGAAGTAACTGAAGTTGGTGTTATGGCTCCAGGACAAAGAGAATTAGACGAGTTAAGCGCTGGAGATGTTGGATATATTGCAGCAAGTATAAAAGACATAAGAAGTTGTTGTGTTGGTGATACAATAACTGATGCTAATAACCCAACTGATGATCCAATGCCAGGATATAAAAAGGCGACTCCAATGGTTTACTGCGGTATATATCCAGGTGAAGGGGAAAAGTACGAGAACGTAAGAGATGCTTTAGAGAAATTACAAGTTAATGATGCAGCTCTTGAATTTGAAGCTGAAAGTTCAGCAGCATTAGGATTTGGATTTAGATGTGGATTCTTAGGACTACTACATATGGAGATAATCCAGGAGAGATTAGAAAGAGAATTCGATTTAGACATAATAACTACAGCGCCATCTGTTATATATAAAGTAACAAAAACTGATGGGGAATTAGTTATGGTACAAAATCCAGCAAACTTACCAGAACGTGATGAGATACAAATGATAGAAGAGCCAATGGTAAAAGGTGATATAATAGTTCCTAAAGACTATGTAGGTACAGTTATGGAACTTTGCCAAGAGAGACGTGGAGATATGATAAATATGGAATACATAGATGAAAAAAGAGTAATGCTTCACTATGATCTTCCACTTAATGAAGTTGTTTATGATTTCTTCGATGCCCTAAAGTCTAGAACAAGAGGATACGGATCATTAGATTACGAGTTAAAGGATTATGTTCCTTCTAAGCTTGTAAAATTAGATATATTAATAAACAAAGAACAAGTTGATGCACTTAGCTTTATAGTTCATGAAAGTAAAGCTTACTCAAGAGGGAAATCAATGTGTGAAAAATTAAAAGGTGAAATACCTAGACACCAATTCCCAGTGCCTATACAAGCTGCAGTTGGTAATAAGGTAATGGCTAGAGAAACTATAAGTGCACTTAGAAAAGATGTTCTTGCTAAGTGTTATGGTGGAGATATATCACGTAAGAAAAAACTTCTTGAAAAACAAAAAGAAGGTAAGAAACGTATGAGACAAATTGGATCAGTAGAAGTTCCGCAAAAAGCATTTATGTCTGTATTAAAATTAGATAGCTAATTATTATAAAATGAAGGGAATTTTACCTTCATTTTTTTTGTAGAAATGATCGAAAAATGTAGAAAATTTAGTATAAAAACTAACTAAAATTTAATGAAATAAAGAGGGAATGGTTATCCTAAATTATAAAATAAATAAATTTATTTAAAGTGCTGTAAAAAAAAAAATAAAAGTGTCGAAATGTATTGTTATTTATAAAAAAATGTAGTAATATTCATATTGGACATTTTAATAAAGCAAAAATATAAGGAGGAAAACGATGAGCAACAAAGGACTTCAAAAAACTTTAGGTTTTTCCGCAGCGCTTTCTACAGTTGTTGGTATGGTTATAGGTGGAGGGGTATTCTTTAAACCTCAAGCTATATATTCAGCAACAGGTGGAGCACCAGGATTAGGTATGTTAGCATGGGTTATAGCTGGGGTTATAACAATAGCAGCTGGACTTACAGCAGCGGAGGTATCTGCAGCAATACCAAAAACTGGTGGCATGATGATATATATCAAAGAGATATATGGAGACAGATTAGGATTTTTAACAGGGTGGATGCAAGCGGTATTATTCTTCCCAGCGACAGCAGCAGCATTAGGTGTAATATTTGCTCAACAAGCAGCTACTTTAATAGGTCAAAGTGAAACTAATATGGCAGTTGTATTACCAATAGCCTTAGGAATTATATTATTTTTAGCAGTATTAAATACAGTAGGATCTAAATTAGGTGGAACAATACAAACTGTAGCAACTATATGTAAATTAATACCATTAGCTGTTATAATAGTATTCGGATTTATAAATGGATCAGGAGATAACTCTATAACAACTCCATTCATAGGTGAAAACTTATCTATGGGAGCTGTTTTAGGTCAAGTTTTAATAGCAGCATTATTCGCATATGATGGATGGATAAATGTTGGTTCTATAGCAGGAGAAATGAAAAACCCAGGTAAAGACTTACCAAAAGCTATAGTTGGTGGTTTATCAATAGTTATGGCTGTTTATGTAGTTATAAACTTAGCTTACTTATGGGTTGTACCAGCTAGTGAAATGGCAACAGTAAGTGCTCCAGCATCGTTAGTTGCAGAAAGAATATTTGGACCAATGGGTGGTAAAATAGTAACAGTTGGTATATTAATATCTGTATTCGGTGGATTAAATGGATACTTATTAACTGGACCTAGAGTATCTTACGCATTAGCTTGTGAAGGTACATTACCAGGAAGTAAAGCATTATGTAAGTTAAATAAAGGTGGAGTTCCATCAAATGCAATATTCTTAATGGCAATACTTGCTTGCTTATATGCATTATCAGGACAATTCAACTTATTAACAGATTTAACAATATTCATAATATGGGTGTTCTATGTATTAACTTTCATAGGAGTAATGAAGTTAAGAAAAGATCAACCAAACTTAGAAAGACCATACAGAGTGCCTTTATACCCAATAATACCATTAATAGCAATAGCTGGTGGATTATTCGTTATAGTTAACCAATTAATGAATAATACTTTAGTAGCTGCTGGTGGATTAATAGTTACAGCTATAGGGTTACCAGTTTACTCAGTAATGTCAAAAAAGCAAAAAAATAATTAATTAATTATTTTAAAATAGATAAAAAAGAGATAGTAATTTTACTATCTCTTTTTTGTGCTTAAGGAGATTAT
>NZ_LBBT01000317.1 GCF_001006285.1 Paraclostridium benzoelyticum | reverse complement strand
GTTTATACCCATTTTTTTTAATTTCTATCATATTTTTTTATTTTTTAAAATTAATTTTTAAAGCTTTCTAAATAAGCACATAATTTTTTAAATTCTTCTATATCTTTTATATTTTGAAGTTCAGCAATTCCAATCATATAGTGACTATATATGTGGTATAAAAATTGAACTTTATGCATTTCACATCTTTGAAATCCATCTTTAAAGGAGTATGAATATGGTATAAAATCATCTACGTTATTTTCAAAATATTTAATCTTAGCAAAGCAAAGTTTATGTATTTGAAACACCATAGCAAGTGCAGAATGTTTTTCCACAAATTTCTGTGAAAAATATTCAATAGGCTGATACTTTCCTTTCGGGTGTATATATTCCCAATTACAATTAGAGTTTAAATGTAATCTATATTCTTGTATAACCTTTTTCTTTTGTTCTTCTAATCTGCAATCCATTGAATTTAAATTCACAATAACCCCCCCTTTTCTTCTATTATATCAAGTTGATTTGTATTTATGAACGATAGTCTCTTAGTATAGTTTTTTTCTATTAAAGTACTTATATGAATCATTAAATACT
>NZ_LBBT01000316.1 GCF_001006285.1 Paraclostridium benzoelyticum | reverse complement strand
TATATAACTATTACAATTACCTATAATTAATAAATTGTAAATCATTATAAAAATCAAAAAGGCCTATACATTTAGTATAGGCCTTTTTTTTGCATTTATTTATTATCTATCTAATTTTAGGTAAGCTTCTAATCCTTCTTTTAATATCTTAGCTGCTTTTGATAAGTCTTCTTTATTTAATATATAAGCAAGTCTTATCTCGTCAACTCCAAGACCTTTAGTTTTATAGAATCCTTCAGCAGGACAAGGCATTACTGTCTCTCCATCGATTTCAAAATCGCTTAGCATCCATTTAACAAAATCATCAGCGCTCTTAACTGGTAACTTAGCTACTATATAGAATGCTCCTGTTGGCTTTTTACATATAACACCAGGAACCTTTACAAGTTCATTGTATAAAACATCTCTTCTTTCTCTATACTCTTCATTTACTTCTGTTAAGTAAGAATTTGGAGTTTTGTAAAGTTCTACTGCTCCAATTTGTTCTAATGTAGGAACTGATAATCTAGCTTGACAAAGCTTTAATATTTCACCCATAAATTCTTTGTTTTTAGAAGCTAAAGAACCTATTCTAGATCCACATGCACTATATCTTTTAGATACACTATCTACTATTATAACTCTATCTTCTACTTCTTTAACATTTCCTAAACTAGTGTAGTCTCCCTCATATACAAACTCTCTATAGACTTCATCTGCTATTATCCATAAATCATGTTCTCTAGCTATATCAGATATCATGTTTATTTCTTCTTTAGTGTAAACTACTCCACTTGGGTTTCCTGGGTTTGAGAATAATATAGCACGAGTGTTTCCATCTATCTTAGATACGATTTCCTCTTTAGAAGGTAAGTGGAATCCGTTTTCAGCAAAAGTAGTTATTGGCTTGATTTCAACTCCAACTGCATTTGCAAAACTATTATAGTTTGAATAGAATGGTTCAGGTACTAATATGTTCTCTCCTTCATTACATATAGTTAACATTGTAAAGAATAAAGCTTCACTACCACCGTTTAATATTAATATATCTTCTAAATCAAAGTTTATATCATATTCTCTGTAGTATTTTTGTATAGCTTCTCTAAGTTCATGTAAACCTTCTGATAAAGCATACTCTAAAACTTCTTCTTTGTTGTTAGCTATTGCTTCGAAAAAGTTTTCCGGAGTTTTAATATCTGGTTGCCCTATATTTAAATGATATACTTTTTTCCCTTGTTTTTTAGCTTGTGCTGCATAAGTTAATAGCTCCATTATAGTTGAAGCTTCTACTGATTTTATTCTTGAAGAAAATTTCATATTTTTGCCTCCTAATTGTCCCTTTAATTGTATTGATGTATGTGGTATACAATATTTCTTCTTTACCCATATTCTAACATATTAAAACAAATTAGTTAAACGTTTTTTTCAGATATTAAAAAGTTATTATTTTCTGTATTTTAAGTAAATTTCATAAACTATTGAAAATTACTCAATCTAAGTATATATTATTTACATAAGTTGTGAAAACAATTACATAAAATTTAATATTTAGGAGGGCATTTATGACAAACTTAGTTAATGCTAAATGGTTAAAAGAAAATTTAAATAATGAAAACCTAGTTATTGTCGATTGCAGATTTGACTTAATGGATAAAGAATATGGTAAAAAAAGTTATGAAAAAAATCATATAAAAGGTGCAGTTAGAATTGACCTAGAAACTGAATTATCTAGTAAAGTTCAAGAACACGGAGGTAGACATCCACTTCCTACTGTGGACGAATTAAAAAGTACTTTTGAAAACTTAGGCATAAATAATGATTCAGTAGTTGTTTGCTATGATGAAGGAGATTTAGCTGGGCCATCTAGACTATGGTGGACTTTAAAGTATCTAGGTCATGATAAGGTATATGTTTTAGACGGTGGAATAAATGCATTCATTGAAATTGGCGGAGATACTAATAATGAAGTTCCTACAGTTTCTAAAAATGGAGAGTTTGTAGTTGATATAAATGATTCAATGAGAGTTGATATGAACTATGTAAAAGAAAGATTGTATAAAGATAGCGTTGCTATAATAGACTCTAGAGAACATAAAAGATACTTAGGTGAATTTGAACCTGTAGATAGAAAAGCTGGTCATATTCCTAGTGCAATGAATTATTTCTGGATGGATATATTAGAAAAAAATGGTGATAGCGTAAATATAAAATCTGTAGAAGATTTAAAAAAACATTTTGAAAAGTTAAATAAATTTGACGAAGTAATAGTTTATTGCGGATCTGGTATAACTGCTTGTCCTAACAGTTTAGCACTTAGCGAAAGCGGAATAAAGCATAAAGTTTACTCTGGAAGTTTTAGTGATTGGGTAAGCTATGATGATAATGATGTAAATACTACAGTTCAATAATAAAAATAAAAAGGATG
>NZ_LBBT01000315.1 GCF_001006285.1 Paraclostridium benzoelyticum | reverse complement strand
TTTTTCATAAATTTCACTTTGCCATTTTCTATAATACTGTTCACTTTGTTTTTTATAGGTATCTTTTAATTTTTCCTGAGACTCCAGCTGATTACTTACAGTTGCATATAAATTGTGCTGTTCATATGCTTTAATTGCAGATTTTCTCAACTTTTCAAAATCAGATTTTTTAATTTTAATGTGTTCTGAATCCTTTTTGAATAAAGTTGATGCATCCTCACATTGGATAGCATTAATCTGTGATATATCTAATGAATTTTTAGATAGAATTTGGGTTACTGTTTCATATTCTTCTCTTTTATCTTCAAGATATCTATTTATTTCATTTACTTCTTTAAGAGATTTCTTTTTTAAATTTTGAATTTTGATATTCTTAGCACCAGTTTCTTTAGATGAAATACCTCTATCTAAATCAAATTTTTTACTTGTTAAGTAGCTAAAGAACTTATCTTGAAGTTCTGTAAGCTTTTTCTTTCCATCTAACCATTCTTTAGCACTAAGTCGACCATCAGAAGTTATAGGAGTAAAACCTAAATGCATATGAGGAGTAGTTTCATCCATATGTACATTTGCATAAATTATATTTTCTTTTCCAAATTCACTTTTGATAAATTCATAAGATTCTTTAAAAAATCTTTTAGTTTCATCAGATCCTATTGTTTTAAAAAATTCTGGATCAGATGTTATAAGGCATTCAACATTTAAAACAGCATCTTTTCTTATTGCTTTTGTTCCTGTATATCTTTCTTTTATTTTTTTATTTATTTCGTCTATGTAAACTATATTGTGATTATTATGCAAATCATAATTTAAATTAGTTTTATTGAAATTTATATCTTTGTTAGAGTAATTCTTGTTTTCTCGTTGATTATGCCTTTGACATTTGTTAATTACAGTTGATTTCATCTTTTGAGTTCTAAAGATTGCATAGCTCATAAATTTCACTCCTCATATGTAAATAAATTGGTGCTATTTTTGGTGTCAAAGTGGTTCAAAAATGGCACCAAAATGCTTCATATTGATTAAAAATCTATATGAAGTGTAACATACTACTCTTTACAATGTAAAGAAGCATGCCATTGCATGGAGCAGGGCGTAGCCCTCTGCTTCGCATTCACCCATAATCCCCTTTAAAAAGGGTCTTAACCCCTAAACTAAGAATGGGGTTTCACCCCAAACCCCACACTCGGCGTTAGCCAAGCCCCTACTATGTAGGAGCAATACAAGAGTGTTAGGCTTCCATTTCATCAAGAGCCTTTCTCGGCATATTCTCCTTCTCTACGTTCAGTGCGATATTCCAAGATACTCTTGATTGCATTCTCAGCCCCTAGAAGCCTGTTAGAACTATTTTTAAGTGATGAAAAGCCTATTTATATTACTTAAGTAAAAATAAATGATTAAAACCTAATTTAAGAATCCAAAAGACCAACTGACGTTTTATTTCAGATTGGAGTTGTTTTTTACTCCAATCTGAAATAAATAAGGATGGCGGTAGTGACTACTCTACGAAATAACTTTGATAAAATCAAAATTGTTACAAGAGTGTCTGATAGTTGCTTATAAGTTAACTATATAATAATAAAGGGACATTTCGACAAAAAACACCTTCAAACCTTTGATTTTACATGGATTAAGGTGTTTTCATACATTCCTGGCATTCGGGAACAGTATTCCTGGTATTCAGGAATAACATTCCTGGCATTCGGGAACAGTATTCCTAGAAAAATAGGAATACTCAAAAATAAGGAATAAATTTAATATTGACTTCACCGAAATATTACTGGATAATGAGTAATAGAACGATATTAAAAAACTAGAATGATTAGGGGGGATTTTTATCAAAAAGATAAATCAAATTAGGGAGCAAATAGTTTTAGACCAAGATGGACTACCTATTAGAAAAGAAACTAATACTAGTTATTATGTTGAGTCAGAGCCTCCTTACGTAAAAATGTATTTGGATACAGTATTATATTTAAAAGATTTACCTAAAGGGTACAATCCGGTATTAATGGCGATTTTAAAAAGGTTACCATGGGCGAATCAAGATCAAGATATTGCAATAAATGCAGGTATGAAAAGAAAAATGGCTAATGAAATTGGTTGCTCTGTATCAAGGATAAACAATGCTATAACTGATTTTGTAAAAGGAGAAGTTTTATACAGGGTTGAGACAGGGGTTTACAGAGTGAATCCTTATTTATTTGGAAGAGGCGATTGGAATGATATAGCCAGATTAAGACTAGAAGTTACTTTTGATAATAAAGGTACAAGTATATTGGGTAAAATTGAGAGAAAATCTGAAGTAAATGAAATTTGATTTTTTTATTTAAAAAATTAAATTGTTAGTAATATGAAAATTAAAGAAGATATAGGGTTAATTTGTAGAATAATATAAGTATAGAGGTGTCGTTTTAAAAATGGGAATGTTACATGTTAAGGGATTGTATATAGAATTTTAAATGGCTTAAGTTTTTTATAAAACTATTTAATAAAAATTGCAAATAAATATGAAATCTTTTATGACTTGCTTAAGATATATTGATTTTACGTTTGGAAATACAGATTTACTTTTGCTTAATGTTGTAAATATATAAAAGGACGATACCACAGTATATGAAAAAAAGGGGGAATGGTTTTATGAACAAAAGAGTACAATCATTAATTATTGGAGGGGTTTTAGTTTCAGTTATTTATGGATCAGGAACAATTATAAATGCAAATGAAACAAATGAAAATGTTTCAGAAATAGTTTATTCAAATAATCAGGGTGATACTGTAGTTGAGCAAAATGAATATTTAGCAATGACAGAGCTAAATGAAAATTCAGATTCAAAACTTAAAAAAATGGGATATTCTAATGAAGATATTAAAGATATTAGAAATTACAAAGAAAATTACAAAGAAAATATAGAATATTTAAAAGGATTAGATAACTCTATATTAGAAGATATGGAATATAATAGTTCTCAAATAGATACAATTAAAACATTTGAAGGAACAGAAGAAGAAATGATTAGAGCTAGTGCTACTGTGTCGATAGGTTTTAATGGGTCTCTGAGTAAAGGGAGTAGAAGTAATGCTACTATTAACATGTGGTTTAATTGGAGAGGTATGCCTTCTTCAAGAGGTCGTGATATTTTAGCTATTTATAATGGTGAAGGAATGTACTATTATGCTGACCAATCATATTTAAATATTGAAAATTATGATACTGCAAGGGGAAAAACCCATAAATATAACATAGGTGCAACTAGAGATGGTGCTAATAATAAAGGATTATCATTTAAATTCAAAACTTACACTCCTTATTCTAAAACTTGTTACACTAAAAAAGGTATGGGTCGTGTTAAGTTAACAAGAGCTAAGTATATAAATGAAGTTGGAATAAGAGTTGCATATGGGAAAGGAAATGTATCATTATCGCCATCTGTATCTTTTCCAGCAGGTGGAGGAATATCATTTGGAAATGGGTGCAAAGAAATAAAAGATTCTTTTAGATTAATTAGATAAAATAAAAAGCTATCTTAATTTTAATTAAGATAGCTTTTTATTTTATCTAATTATCTTTCTTTGAGTAAATGATATAACCCCACATTGATATTATAGATGATAAAAATAAAATAGATAGTCTAAGTGATTCTATAGATTGAAGATAAACATCTTTAATAGGGATATAAAGAATTGTTAAAAAATATCCTATGAAAAAAGTTGCTATTCCAAATAAGATTATATTTAGTTTTTTCATTCAAAAACGAGCCTCCTTTTTAAGAGCTTATTAAGATTTTAACATAAAAATGTTTAATAGTTATTTTAAAATATTTATATTTAAATATGGAGTATCTCTCCTGTATTCTCTTTCAAGTGCATTTATATCAAACACCCAAGTAGTCCCAAACTTTATACAGTCTTCACCTTCAATAAATTTTTTGTTTTTTATATTTCTTCTCAATGTAGATTCGTCCTTGTTAAATTTAATTGATGCATCTTTTAAAGAAATTAATCCTTCAAATTTACGGTTCATAGTTATACCACCTTTTAAATAAATATGCACGTTTGCGTGTAAGAACTATAATAAAAATACACATCAATACTCGCTTGAGTGTATTTTGTTATAGTTCTAATTCTAAATTATAATCTTTATTTTTTGTTTTTCTCATTTTTTCAATCTGAAGCTTATTTTTGAATTTTTCTTTTTCCTTAAACTTTTCAAAATTGGCTTCAATTCCATTTTCCCTTATAAACTTTTTTAAATAACCTAACTCATTTTTATATAAATCTAGTTCTTTTTTATGAGATTGTTTTAGATTATGAATACAATTATCTTTTTCATAAATTTCACTTTGCCATTTTCTATAATACTGTTCACTTTGTTTTTTATAGGTATCTTTTAATTTTTCATGAGACTCCAGCTGATTACTTACAGTTGCATATAAATTGTGTTGTTCATATGCTTTAATTGCAGATTTTCTCAATTTTTCAAAATCAGATTTTTTAATTTTAATGTGTTTTGAATCCTTTTTAAATAAAGTTGATGCATCCTCACATTGGATAGCATTAATCTGTGATATATCTAATGAATTTTTAGATAGAATTTGGGTTACTGTTTCATATTCTTCTCTTTTATCTTCAAGATATCTATTTATTTCATTTACTTCTTTAAGAGATTTCTTTTTTAAATTTTGAATTTTGATATTCTTAGCACCAGTTTCTTTAGATGAAATACCTCTATCTAAATCAAATTTTTTACTTGTTAAGTAGCTAAAGAACTTATCTTGAAGTTCTGTAAGCTTTTTCTTTCCATCTAACCATTCTTTAGCACTAAGTCGACCATCAGAAGTTATAGGAGTAAAACCTAAATGCATATGAGGAGTAGTTTCATCCATATGTACATTTGCATAAATTATATTTTCTTTTCCAAATTCACTTTTGATAAATTCATAAGATTCTTTAAAAAATCTTTTAGTTTCATCAGATCCTATTGTTTTAAAAAATTCTGGATCAGATGTTATAAGGCATTCAACATTTAAAACAGCATCTTTTCTTATTGCTTTTGTTCCTGTATATCTTTCTTTTATTTTTTTATTTATTTCGTCTATGTAAACTATATTGTGATTATTATGCAAATCATAATTTAAATTAGTTTTATTGAAATTTATATCTTTGTTAGAGTAATTCTTGTTTTCTCGTTGATTATGCCTTTGACATTTGTTAATTACAGTTGATTTCATCTTTTGAGTTCTAAAGATTGCATAGCTCATAAATTTCACTCCTCATATGTAAATAAATTGGTGCTATTTTTGGTGTCAAAGTGGTTCAAAAATGGCACCAAAATGCTTCATATTGATTAAAAATCTATATGAAGTGTAACATACTACACTTTACTTTACAATGTAAAGCAGTATGCCATTGCATGGAGCTAAGACCTTGGGCGACTTTAAAAAAGTCCCCAATCCCATCAAATTATATATATGGGGTTTTACCCCATACCCCAAACTTGGCGTTAGCCAAGCCCCTACTTCGTAGGAGCAATTGATGTAGTTTAGTGGACTTCATTTCATCAAGAACCTTTCTCGGCATATTCTCGCTTACTTTGTTCGCTGCGATATTCCAAGATGCTCTTGATTACATTCTCGTCCTTAAATTTTTAAGATAAAAAAAAGCAACTATGTTTATAAACATAGTTGCTTTTTTTTATCTTAAAATACAATAATTTAATACACTAATAAACACTCCATTGACGTTGAATAGTCATTGAATCAGACACAAATGTTTTACTTGTTGAACTAGAACCTGAAACACTAAATCCAGGTACACTCATACTTACGCCACCACCACTAGTCACTGTAGTATAAAACTTTCCAGTTACACCAACTGTGGCCTGCGTAACTGGAAATTTAGTTGTTTTCCACTGATTACTTTTTTTCCAACTAGCTCTATGTGTTCCTGCAGCTAGTGATGATCCTACTGTACAACTATTAATTTGTCTAAATGATCCACTTGACCATACTTCAAAACTTGCATCCATCTCAGCTACAAAAGATTTATTTCTACTGTAAGCTTGTTTCCAAGATGCTTGTCTCCAAACAATATTATTTGCTTTTAAATTTTTCTTATTTTTCATTTCAGGCATCTTATTTATTTCTTCCAATGCCTTTTCTGTTCTCTCTTTTGCTATTTTATCTGCTTGTTCTATTGTAATTCCTTCGTTTTCTGCCAGATTCTTAATATATTGATCTCTTGTTATTTCTTTAATCTCAACGTTCTCATTACCTTCTGTCATTATGTTTATTGGAGTTTCATTGTTAGTCATATTTTTGTCAAAATTCTCTTCCGCACTGACTATATTAACCAAAGATGTGGAACCTACAATTAATCCACTTAATACTAATATTCTTACATTTTCACTTATTTTATTTGTTTTCATCCCAATACTCCCCTTAATATACTATTTACTATAAGCGTATATTAAGTAAATGAAGAATACAACCAATACCTCTATTTTTTTAAGCAATTTACTATATTTTTTAAAACTTAAAATTTTATTTTATATTTTAAGTTAATTTATTCTATTTCACCTTATTTATCTTCAAATATATTAAAATTTCACCATCAGATTTATGATTAAAAATTTCATCAATATTTGTACTTTCTATTTTTTTTACTTCATTTCCAATAATATATCCTACAATAGGAAATTCTTTATCCATTGTTATTTTTTTCTCCGTTTCAAGTTGGAATAAAGCTATTCCGCTACTATTTCTTTCAAAAAATTCTAATATTGTTTCAGTTAAATCAGATTCGCCTGTTAACACCTTAATTTTTGTATCTTCTTGGTATACACTTACATTATATTTGTTTATTTTTTTATCAAAATTTAAAGTTGTATTATACAAATTTTGTTCTTTTACAAATTTTCCTTTTTCAAATTCTTTTAAATATACACTTATATTATACTTTCCTTTTTCAATATTTGTTATCTCATAATCTGTGCCCATTCCACTTACATCATGTTCAATTAAATTGTTTATATTTATAGTCATTATTTCATCATTTGCAATATTACTTGCTTTGCAAGATACTATAAAAATAGATATTATAAACAAACACCCAAGTAGTAATATTTTTTTCATATATATCCCTCCCTTTTTTTTATCTAAATAACTTAAAATAATTATAGTACAAAACATATACAACAATTAATAGTTTTTCTATAAATATGATCCATTAAGAATTTTAGTGCGTTATTTATATCTGCTCTCGCCCTCTAAAAGCCCGTTAGAACGTTTTTTAAATTAAAATAAAGCATTTATACTGCTTAAATAAAAATAAATGTTTAAAACCGAATTTAAAAACTTAAAGGACCAACTGACGTTGTATTGTTATATTGGAGTTTTTTTCACTCCAATATAACAATACATAAGGATGGCGGTAGTGGGGTTTTGGGGAATGCCCCAAGGTTTTAAACCGTAGGTCGCCTATCGGCTTCTAAAGACTTATAACAGATACACAGAAAGGAACAAATTGAAAATATAGTATTTTCAGTAGTTTTAAGATTTAATAGTTATCATACTGTGATAACTATTGGTATCATAGCTTATGATACCAATACGAAACTTTTTGAAAAAAAATGATACTTGCGGTATCATAATTGAGTATAGTATAATGATAACAAAGGTATCAAAAAAGATAACTATAAGTATCACACTGTGATAACTAAGGGGGGATTAAGATGGAAAAAAATAATAATTTTGTGCAAATGTATAGGGATCATATGCCTGAACTTAGATGGTTAATGAAAAAAAGTGGAATTGCAAGTAGTATATTAAATTTTATAATGGAACATATGGACTATCATAATGCTTTATGCTGCTCATATGCAGTTTTTATGGATTATTTTGAAATAAGCAAACCAACAGTTTCAAGAGCAATAAAATTATTAAAAGATAATGGATTTATAGATGTTTTAAAGAGTGGAACATCTAACGTTTACATAGTAAATCATGAGATAGCTTGGACTTCATATGGGGAAGATAAAAAGATGTGTAAATTTAATGGAAATATTATAGTGACTCAAAAAGAAAATAAAGACTATTTTTATAGAAATCAATTTGATAAATTTAAAGAATTGAGAGAAAGAGAAAACATAAAAACAGATAAACAGAAATCTAAAGAAGAAGAACCAATAAAAGAAGTGCTATAGCCCTAAAAGGCATATAGCACTTCTTTTATTTGGTTCTAAATGATTCATATTATATCTGACTATAAATATATCTAACTTAGGTTTAAAAGTCAATTTAATAAATATTAATCTCTTTTTCTCAAAATATTTAAATTTAAATATGGACGATCTCTTCTATATTCTCTTTCAAGTGCATTTATGTCAAATACCCAAGTAGTCCCGAACTTTATACAATCTTCACCTTCAATAAACTTTTTATTTTTTATATTTCTTCTCAATGTAGATTCATCTTTGTTAAATTCAATTGATGCATCTTTTAAAGAAATTAATCCTTCAAATTTAGGGTTCATAGCTCCACCACCTTTTAATAATATACACGTTTGCGTGTAAAAAAATATAATAATATACACGCTTGAGTGTATATTATTATATTTCTAAATTATAATCTTTATTTTTTGTTTTTTTCATTTTTTCAATTTTAAGCTTATTTTTGAATTTTTCCTTTTCCTTAAACTTTTCAAAATTGAGTTCAATTCCATTTTCCCTTATAAACTTTTTTAAATAACCTAATTCATTTTTATATAAATCTAATTCTTTTTTGTGTGATTGTTTCATTTTATGAACACAATTATTTTTTTCATAAATTTCACTTTGCCATTTTCTATAATATTCTTCACTTTGGTTTTTATAGGTATCTTTTAATTTTTCCTGAGACTCCAGCTGATTACTTACAGTTGCATATAAATTGTGCTGTTCATATGCTTTAATTGCAGATTTTCTCAACTTTTCAAAATCAGATTTTTTAATTTTAATGTGTTCTGAATCCTTTTTGAATAAAGTTGATGCATCCTCACATTGGATAGCATTAATCTGTGATATATCTAATGAATTTTTATATAGAATTTGAGTTACTGTTTGATATTCTTGTCTTTTATCTTCAAGATATCTATTTATTTCATTTACTTCTTTAAGAGATTTCTTTTTTAAATTTTGAATTTTGATATTCTTAGCACCAGTTTCTTTAGATGAAATACCTCTATCTAAATCAAATTTTTTACTTGTTAAGTAGCTAAAGAACTTATCTTGAAGTTCTGTAAGCTTTTTCTTTCCATCTAACCATTCTTTAGCACTAAGTCGACCATCAGAAGTTATAGGAGTAAAACCTAAATGCATATGAGGAGTAGTTTCATCCATATGTACATTTGCATAAATTATATTTTCTTTTCCAAATTCACTTTTGATAAATTCATAAGATTCTTTAAAAAATCTTTTAGTTTCATCAGATCCTATTGTTTTAAAAAATTCTGGATCAGATGTTATAAGGCATTCAACATTTAAAACAGCATCTTTTCTTATTGCTTTTGTTCCTGTATATCTTTCTTTTATTTTTTTATTTATTTCGTCTATGTAAACTATATTGTGATTATTATGCAAATCATAATTTAAATTAGTTTTATTGAAATTTATATCTTTGTTAGAGTAATTCTTGTTTTCTCGTTGATTATGCCTTTGACATTTGTTAATTACAGTTGATTTCATCTTTTGAGTTCTAAAGATTGCATAGCTCATAAATTTCACTCCTCATATGTAAATAAATTGGTGCTATTTTTGGTGTCAAAGTGGTTCAAAAATG
>NZ_LBBT01000314.1 GCF_001006285.1 Paraclostridium benzoelyticum | reverse complement strand
TTTAACTTCTTTAATATTTAAAATTAAATTATTATTCTTATCTACAGTTGGCAAAAACTTAACTTCAATTGGAGTTGTTACACTTTTATTTACTTTATAATCAACCTTTGCAATTATTCCGCTCTCTTCTATATCTATATTTACATTGCTTATTTTATCATTTTTAGTCTGTTTTAAAAAATAGTTTATCCCATTTAAAATAGACTTTTCAGGAACTAAAAATTCACCTTTTACACCTACTGGATTATCTATTAATTCTATATTTGTCGCTTTAACTCCAGCTATATCTCTAAAGAAAGTTAAATTTTTTTCTTTTGAATTTTCAACTGCATCTTTATTATTTTCTATTTTTTTAACTTGTTGATTTTGCTGTGTGTCTAATTTTTTAATAGAAAATATTATAGTTGCAGATAAAATAAAAAAAATTATTATACCTAAAAAAATTTTTTGTTTTTTATTTTTCATTCTAATTGCTCCCCTTTAATATTAATTATTTATATAATACCCTTATTTTCAAAAAAATAAAGTGTTTGAATATTATTTTTAATATTCAAACACTTTATTTATCTTAAATTCTCAGCTATACTTTCCATAGTCTTTTTAAAATTTAAAACTCCATATCCTAAATTAACATTTGGGTAACTATATATATCCTGCCTATCTGCACCTATCATTAAGTAAGTTTTTATTACTTCTGTAAATAATAAATTCCTTCCAAGATCGCTTTGAGAACTTATATACTCCATTAAAACAGATGCAACTCCACTTATAATAGAACTACTTACTCCTGTCCCAGTTCCAGCTATGTATTTATTATTTTTATAAGGTCCTATTATATCTACACCTGGAGCTACTATATCTGGTTTTAAAGGGTTTTGATTTAATGTTCCTCTTGATGACTGAATCCATATACTATCAGTATTATTATTAAATGCTCCTACAGATAATACATTTTCAGTAGCTGCAAACCAAGTTGTTGTTGAAAACGAATTTGAATTTATGAATCTTGTATCTTTATCTAATAAATTTTTATTTGGCAAAAACACATCATAGTCTCCAGATATTAAAAATTCTGGTGTTAATCTTAAAGTCCAGATTCCAGGTTTTATATCCTTTAAATTAATTACAATTTCTTCTGTCCCTGATTTAAGCCATGGGTATAAGAATCTCATATCATAATTAGTTTTTTCTATATTAAATCTACCTTTATATATAAATCTATCTGGCGAATATTTTATATCGTAGCTTAATTCTCCTGATGGAGATATTAAAGATGCATTTATTTTATCCGGTCCAACACAAGGTACTATAATATCTAAGTTTTTTTGCTCTCCAACTTGTATTAATATATCTACAACATCATTAATATTTTTAATATTTCCCTTGTAATGAGTATCAGTATTTCCTTCATTGCCTAATCCGCACACAATAATTACTCCAGGAATAGTTAAGTTTTCAAATGATTCTAATAGTGTAGTTTCAACAACACCTTCACTTTTACATGCTACTGTTAAATTTATAACCATACTTTTTTGATGTTTGTTCAAACTCTCAGTTACATATTTAATACCTGCTAAAAAATCGCTAAGTGCATAACTTATCCTTCCTTCTTTATATACACCTATTTCTTCTCTTAGCTTAACTACTATTAAGTCACTATCTATTGCAATCCCTTTATATTCTGAATTTTCATTTCCTAACCCAACCGCAATCCCAGCTGCTAGTGTTCCTGTTCCAATACTATCTTCAGTTAAACTTGGGTCTTTTTTAGCAATATACTCATTTATCTTTTCGTTTGTAAACTCACTTCCAAAATTTAGTCCTTCAGGCGGTTTCCCTTTATTAGAACTTTGATCCCAAATAGATATTATTTTTGAGGTTCCATCTTTTCTTATAAAATCATGGTGCATATAATCTATGCCCGAGTCTATAATTGCAATAACGGTATCTTTTCCAGTTGGATTTATATATGGATTTTTTTCAATGTAATCTACTCCTGAAATAGATCTAGCTGGTTTCCCATTATCAACATTGGAATTTATTTCTATAAGTGAACTCATATGAGTTGAAACTCCCCAGTCATATATACATCCAATTTTAAAGAAAATTTCTTCATCAAAATGGTCACTGACATATATAGCAACAGCTTTTTTATTTAAAATAATATAGTTATTTAGGTTTTTTTGACTTAATTGAGTTTTCAACTCCTCTTCATTTCCATTATATATGGCAACATATGATTTCCCCAAATAATCACCCCTTAACTATTTAATTTGGTCAAAAGTATTTTTTATATTTAAAACTCCATACCCATAGCTTAGATCTGGATAACTTATTTTATTATCTCTTTTAGCACCTGCACTTAAATATGTCTTTATTTTTTGAACTACAGATTTATCTTTGTAGTTTTCTTTAAAAAGTACATATTGCATTATTAAAGCAATCGATCCTGCTGTATATGATGCTGCAACACCGCTTCCGCTTACTAATGCGTATTTATCCTTTTTATATGGTGCAATTATATTTACACCTGGCGCTACTATATCTGGGCTTTCAATCCTACCTACATTTCCAATTACAGGGCCTCTTGAAGACTCTGTCCATATACTAGAATTTAAACTGTTATAAGTTCCTACTGTAACTGAGTCTTTATATATAGAAGGATATGTTAGTGTGTAATTTGGATTTCCTTCTCTAAATTTAGTTCCAGGTTTTAACAGCGAGTTGTTTTGCAAATAAACATGATATACTCCATTTGTTATAGATGATCCTATTAACCTTATTTTCCATATTCCCTTGCTTACACCTTTTAAATTTATAATTGTCATTTGTTGCCCCGAGTAATAAAGTGGATAGGTTGACCATATAGAATAATATGTATTTTCGAAATCAAATAATCCTTCTAAAACATTAAGATTAGATACAAGTGATGTTTTGCTTTCTTCTCCTGATGGAGATATAATTAAAATATTTAGTTTATCAGGTTTATCTACCCATAAATCAATTTCTATATCTTTTTCATACTCTGCTATTTCAATCTCTATATCTTTAACTTCCCCAACAAAGTTTATTTTTCCCATAGTATGAGTCTTTCCATTTCCTTCATTACCTCCTCCTGCAACTTCACATACTCTATATTCATAAAATAAATCATTGTCCATAAACCCAATACCTGGAGAAACTAAACTATTACTTCCAAAAGTTATATTCTGAATTATTGGCATATCTAATTTTTTCGCTTTTCTATAACTATAATCTATACCACTTAAAAAAGTCCCATTATTATAAAATCCATCTATTTTTTGTAGCTTTACAACTATTAAATCAGCTCCTTCTGCAACTCCTGCATAAGACTTATTTATACTACCTAATCCTGCACATATTCCTCCTAACGCAGTCCCTATACCCTCTTCATCTGTAGATAGATTAGGATTTTTTTCAGCTATTGCCTTATTTATATCCTCTCTTTTATATTCAGTTCCTATATTAAATCCTTCTGGAGGATTTCCTTCCTTAGTTTGATCCCATAGATATAAAATTTTAGAAGTACCATCAGGGTATATAAAATCTGGATGTAAATAGTCTATTCCAGAATTCACAATGCTTATTATAACTCCTTTGCCATCTAAGTTTATATTTGGATTTGTTTTAAAGTAGTTAACTCCTATCTCTTCATTAGCTGTATATCCATTTTCTATTCCTTTAGACAAATTTGTTAGTTGAACCATTTTTGTATATCTCTGCATTTTATATATGTATTTAAAAGAATATAATTTTCCTAAGTCAATCAGTCTATCTTTTTGTATAAATACAATACCCATTCCATCTGATAGTTTATAAAACTTAAATATATTTTCTAATTTTTTTAACTGTTCTTCATACTTTGTGTAATAGTATATAATGAATATGGGCTCAAATTCATTGAAATCTATGTTGGCTTTTTGAAAATCTCTATTTTCTAAATTATTTTCTATTTTTTCATTTGATCTAAGTGAAGTTTCTATACATTTAATTTTATTGCGCTCATTAAATTTTAATTTCCAAATACCATTTTCTATAAACATTTCTGAGTTTAAACTTATATTTATTTCATTTTTTCCTTTTGCACAAACCTTTAATTTATTATTTTTAATTTGAAATTTCTTTTCTTTACAATTTATATCTATATCTTGAAATATAAAATTATAGGGATTTGTAATATCTAGATTTAGGTTTAAATTTTGATTATTTTCTAAAAACAGTTTTATATTTATTGATTTTTGATATTTATGTACATTTAATTTTAATTCTTTACTTTGTTCTAACCTAATATATAAATTGCTTTTATAGTGCTTCTGAATATCTTTTGAATCTTCTAGTGTTTTTATATTCTTTAGTTGTTTAATGGATATAATTGCATCTATATTAAATTTTTTAGTAATATTGAAAATACTATCTATGAAATTTTCAATATTACTTTTTTCAAGCTCTCTTATGTTTTCTTCAATATTCACTTCTATAAATATATTTTTCAAGTTTTGCTTAAATCTATTATGTTCATTATATATAATATTAACATTAAAGTCCTTTAAATTTACGTACTCCA
>NZ_LBBT01000313.1 GCF_001006285.1 Paraclostridium benzoelyticum | reverse complement strand
ACCAATTTTCTAAGAGTTTTTATTTTTAATATAAAGATTAGATCAGATTAGAACAAAAAATGACCTTTACTAGTCTTTACTTAGTATTTAAATAGTATTTATAGTATTTAATAGTATTTAGGCCTACCTGAAGATATTGGAATTACTAATAAATTTAAACCTAAATACGACACATGGGAACCCTAAGTGCGACAGGAGGGAACTTTAAATACGACATGTGGGAACCTTAAGTGCGACAGGAGGGAACTTTAAATACGACACATGGGAACCTTAAGTGCGACAGGAGGGAACTTTAAATACGACACATGGGAACTTTAAATGTGACAGGATATAATTTTAAATATTATACTTTAAAACTTTAAATGCGACAGGAGGGAACTCTAAGTACGACACATAGGAACTTTAAATGTGACAGGAGAAAAACTTGATCAAACAATTGAAAATAGTCATGTTAGTATTTAATTTAGTTTAAATACGACATATGGGAAATATTAAAACGCATATTTTAAAAAATTGACGTAATTTATTTTTTGTATTAAATTATAAGAGGAATGATATGAATTATTGGGTGGAGGATAATGATGAATATAAATGAAAAAAATATAGTTATGAAAAACAACATAATTATAAAAGCTAAGTATAATATCTCTACGCTAGAGAATAGAATATTTTTAATGCTTTTATATAAATTACAGAGAAACAATGATGATATAATTAAATGTGAAATATCGCATGAAGAATTTAAAACTATAATAAAGAAAAAACAAACTAGCTCTGTTGACTCAATCTCTAATTTGTTGGTTAACTTAAGAAAACAAAGTATTTACTTTAGAGATGAAGAGGGATGGGGAGAATATGGATTTATAAATGGTTTTAAGTATATAAAATCTAGAAAAACTTTTAAAATTGAAGCATCTAAAGAAATTCATAATTACATAAGAAACTATCTAGATACAGGTTATACACCTATAAACTTAGCTATATTTTTTGGATTAATAAACCCAAATGCTCAAAGGTTTTATGATTTATTAAGATTATGGAGTGGGACAAAATCAATTATAAATTATAAGGTGGATGAGCTTAAAGAGCTTTTAATGATTGAAGGAAAGTATGATAGATACAATGATTTTAAAAGAAGAATTATAGTTCCAGCTATAAAAGAGCTTAACAATACAGGGTGCTTTGAAATAGATTTTAAAGAAAATAAAGTAGGTAGAA
Source organism: Paraclostridium benzoelyticum (assembly GCF_001006285.1). Taxonomy (GTDB): domain Bacteria; phylum Bacillota; class Clostridia; order Peptostreptococcales; family Peptostreptococcaceae; genus Paraclostridium; species Paraclostridium benzoelyticum. The sequence continues at coordinate 523 of NZ_LBBT01000313.1, read as the reverse complement.
GAGTAGATTCTATTGATTTTATAGTTAAAGATTTGGATAAAAGAAAGTATTTTGCTAAGGATATGATCAATGATGATAATCAAGAGCAAATTTTATTAGATGAATGTTCTGTTGATGCGGAAGTTTTAGATATGAAAGATTTAAAAGATATAGAAAAGAATACTAATAAGGATGATTTAAAGGTGGTTGTAAGCAATACATATATACCTGATGAAAGTTTATTTACAAAAGGAACTTTAAGAAGGGTTAAAATGGATTTTAAAGAGATTAACTTTAAAAATGAATATATGGAAAAAGCATTTGAGGATGCAGTTATGATAACTTTAGATAAAGATGATGTTGAAAAAATAAAAGCTGGATCTTATAAGTTTTTTAAAGGTACATTGGAAAATAAAATTACTGAATACAAGGTAGAAGAAGAAGGAGATATGATCCATCAGCAAGAAATGGATTTATTCTGGTAAAATGTAAAAACTAATAACTTTTAAATACGGCAGATGGGAACTTTTTAAATTTAATTTAT
>NZ_LBBT01000312.1 GCF_001006285.1 Paraclostridium benzoelyticum | reverse complement strand
AATTGCTTATAAGTAAACATAATATTAAAATAGATATAGAACTTATTATATACATAATTGAAAAGTGGTGATGTAGATGAAAAAAATTAAGTTTATATACAATCCAAACTCTGGTGATAAAAAAATAGTGTACAAGTTAGACAATATAATATCTAAATTTCAGGATAATGGATATACAGTTGTGCCATATAGAGTATCTAAAAATAATACTATGGAAAGAGGATTAGAAGATATTAATGATAATTATGAGTATATTTTAGTTGCTGGAGGCGATGGAAGTATAGACAGACTTGTAAACTTCATGAAAAAAAATAATATAGATTTGCCAATTGCAATACTTCCTACAGGAACTGCGAATGATTTTGCAAATGTACTTAAGATACCATTAGACATAAATTTAGCAATAGATAAGATAATTAATTCAAAACCTACAAATATAGATCTAGGAATTATTAATGAAGATTACTTTGTAAATATTGCAAGTTCAGGTATGTTTACAGATGTTTCACAAAGAGTAGATGAAAATTTAAAAAATTCTATAGGTAGAGTATCATATATAATAAAAGGTATAGAAGATGCACTTCGTCTAAGAAAGTTTAGTGTACATGTTAAGTCAAAAGAGTTAGAATACGAAGGTGACATGTACTTGATTTTAATTTTAAACGGAAGAACTGCAGGAAATATAAACTTAGCACATTATGCTATGTTAGATGATGGATATTTAGATGTAATAATTTTTAAGGCAATGCCAATACCTAAGACTATACCACTTCTTTTAGATATTATAAAAGGAGCACCTATAGATAAATATAATGAAATTATATATTTTAAAACAGATGATTTGTATATAGATTGCAAAGAAAATATAGTTACAGATATAGATGGAGAAAGAGGTCCAGATTTTCCACTTCATATAAAATGTGATAAGGAAGGTATTAAGATATTAGGAATTGAATAAGTTAAATTGTAAAAATCCACATTGATATAAATGTGGATTTTAGTTTATACTTGTATATATCAAATGAAAAAGGAGTATAAAATGGAAAAATTATATTACACAGATCAGTATATAAAAGAATTTACAGCAGAAATTATTGATATAAAAGAAAAAGATTCTAATTTTCATATTCAATTAGATAAAACTGCATTTTTCCCTGGAGGAGGAGGTCAGTTTTGTGATACTGGAAAAATTGATAATCACAAAGTAATAGATGTATATGAAGAGGATGGATTGGTATTTCATGTAACAAAAACCAAGCCTATAAAAGTACATAAGGTAAAATGCAGTATAGATTGGGAAAAAAGAGAAGATGGTATGAATCAACATTTTGGGCAGCATGTTCTATCTGGATGTTTTTTCAAGTTATTTAATGCAAATACAGTAGGTTTTCATTTAGGACAAGATTTTAGCACTGTAGATATACAAGGTTTTTTAACTGAAGAACAAATTAGAGAGGCTGAAAACTTTGCAAATGAAATTATAAATAGAGATATATGTGCAGAATTTTTAACTCCAGATAAAAAAGAATTAAAGAAAATGGGATTAAGAAGAGATTTGCCTAAAACTAATGAACAAATAAGAGTTGTAAAAATAGGGGACTTAGATATAAATGCATGTTGTGGTGTACATCCAAGATCAACATTATCTCTTAGAATGATAAAAATAAAAAGATTTGAAAAATGTAGAAATGCTACTAGAATAGAGTATTTAGCAGGTAAAAGAGCCATTGAGTATAGTATGGATAGGGATAATTGCTTAAGTGATATATGTAGATATTTAAAGTGTGGAGATAAAGATGCTATTAATGGAATTAAGAACTTACATAAAAATTTAGAAGATACATTACAATACAATAAAAAGATAGAAAGTGAAATAGCAAGATATCAAGTTAAAGAAATGATAGATTTAGGCGAAAAAATAGGAGATATATCTTTAATTAAAAAAACATACGAAAACGAAAATATAAAATATGTATCAAAAATTGTTTCAAAATTAGTTGAAAATGAAAACACAATAGCTTTAATGGCAGTTAAAAATGAAGATAAAGTTAATTTTATATTTTCTACATCAAAAGGAATAGATAAGCTTAATATGAATGAGTTATTAAAAGATTCTATAAAGTTAGTAGATGGTAAGGGTGGCGGAAGTAAAGTTTTAGCCCAAGGTGCAGGAAAAAATAATGGAAATATAGACTCAATGTTTGATTATGTATCTATGAAAATATCAAATTTATTAAAATAACAGAGTAGGATTTCCTACTCTGTTATTATATTTCTCAGTTTTTCTATATCAAGCAATTTTACATAATCATTAGTATAGTCAATTAGATTATCATTTTTCATATTTATGAACTCTCTAGACAAGGAAGGTCTAGGAACACCTAAAGTTTCTGCTAATTTAGTTTTAGTTTTAGGCATTTTTATAAAATTGGTATTTTGTAAGTTATATTCATCTAATAAGAAACTTACAATTTTTTGTCTGATGCTTACAAAAGAAATAGTTTTAACTGTTTTATTAAGTTCTACAATTTTATTTGTAATGTCATTTAAAAATGATATTAATATGTTTTTGTGGTTAGAACAAAAGTCTATAAAGTCATATTTATCAATAAACATTACTTCAGTTTTTGAATTAGATACAACTGTAGCTGGATATATATTTATATCTGAAAAAGTTATGACCTCACCAAATAAATTTCCTTTTGAAAAAGATGACATTAAAATAATTTTATCACCAGGTAAAAATCTTTTAATATCAACGCCGCCGTCTAAAATCAAACCTATAGAATTACAAGAATGACCTTCAAGGGCTATTATATCTTCTTTATTATAATTTTTTATTGTATATTTAGAATCTTTAAACAAATCGAGTATTTCTTTTTTAGTTAAATTTTTAAACATGATTCCACCTTATAAAATAGAGTATTGTTAGCCTAATTTAGTTGAATTTAAATTATTTTAAATAGGCTTTAATAAATTATAACATAGAGTAGTATTCAACTGCAAAATCTCGGAATTCTTTTGCATATTTACTAATATAATTATCAGGATGCCAAGAAATATTTATGTATCTTTTACAAATTGGGTCTATAACTCTAAGTAGTTTTAAGGAATCATCTTCATGAATATCCCATGATATTTCAGGTATAAAACTTATACCAAGACCAGCGCTAATTAATTGTTTAACTATTGAAGGTACATCACTTTCAAATACTATAGTAGGATTAAAACCTGCATACTTACAAAGAGAATAAGATATAGTTCTAAAAGGTTTATTGGACTGAAAGCTTATAAAATTTTCATCTGAAATTTCTTCTAAAAATATAGCGTTTTTAGTAGCAAGAGGATGGTTGCTAGGCATACCTATAAATAATTCTTCTTCTAATAAGGTTATAGAAAATGGATCATGAACCTCATCTAATGTAGATGATATACAAAAATCAAAGTTTTTATAATCAATTTCACCATCAGCATGCTGAAGTAGTTTAAACGTAGTGTCTGGATGGATTTTTTTGAAGTTTAAAATTAAATTAGGTAAGGTATTAGAACCAGCTAGAACTAAAAGTTTTATCTCAGGCTTCGATTGGTTATTAGTATCTAGAAGTTCCTTAACTCCATTTTCTAAAACTGAAAGTGATTCATTAACAGTTTTTAAAAACATTTCTCCGTTTGAATTTAAACTTATATTTTTACCATTCCTATCAAATAAATCAACTCCAATTTCCTTTTCTAATGAATTAATAATTCTACTTAAAGCAGGTTGGACAATGTGTAGCTTTTTAGCTGCATTAGTCATATGTTGAGTTTTTGCAACTGTTTGAAAATATTTAAGATGAAGGAGTTCCATTTAATAAAATCACCATCCTAGATTATATAATAAATTTGTTATTAATATATAACAAACTATGTATTATACATTTATTAAATAGTTATATAAAATATTCTTAAAGACAATACATTTTCTATTTGATAAGAAATTTTTAATTAAATCAAATCAGATTATATTACATCATATCATATCTACTTAACTTTCAGGGGTTTTAAAAAAATTAATAGGGGGAATGCACATGAGTTTTAGTTTTGCAGATGTATTTTTAAGCCAATTTATGCTGATGTTTTTAGTGATTGTAACAGGCCTTATATTTGGAAAACTTAAATTTGGAAAATTTAGGTTTGGTATATCAGGAGCATTATTTACAGGACTTATAATCGGATGGGGGGCTTTTAAATACGCAGCAAATGTACCTGAAGGTTCTCAAGCATTTAAGTCTGCACAAGAATTATTATCAGTAGGGGTAGTATCTAGTGATTTTTTTGATATATTCTTAATTTTATTTGTTTGTGCAGTAGGATTATTAGCAGCAAAAGATATGGGGATAGTATTAAAAAAATATGGACTGAAGTTTGTGATACTTGGCATGATAGTAACATTTACGAGTGCTGCAGCAACATATGGAGCAACATTATTCAGCGATGATTCTAATCCATATGAAATATCAGGTGTATATACTGGAGCACTTACAAGTTCACCAGGACTTGCAGCGGCAATAGAAACAGCTAGAGGTCATGCAACTCAAAGAGTAGAAGAATTTAATAGTATGAACCTAGTAGAAAAAGAAAAATTCCTGAAAATGGCAGGAGTAAAAGACATACCAAAAGACTTAGCTACTTTTCATTTAACTGATGATATAAAACAACAGTATATAGTAAATGCAGAAGCTAGTATTGGAGCAGGTCATGCAATAGGGTATCCTTTTGGAGTTCTAATAGTTATATTGGCTGTAAATTTCTTCCCAACAATATTTAAAATAGACGTAGAAAAAGAAAAATTACAATATAAAAAAGAATTAGAAGATGCAAAAAAATCAAGTAACTCAGCAAAAGAAATAAAAGAAAGTAAATTTGATATTTTAGGATTTGTAATGGCGTGTACATTCGGATATATAATTGGAAATATAAATATATACTTACCATTTATAGGTTATTTTAGTTTAGGGTCAACAGGCGGAGTTTTAATAGGAGCATTAGTTTTAGGATATATAGGTAAGATTGGAAATATAAGTTTTAGAATGGATTCAAAGGTATTAGGTGTGATAAGAGATGTTGCGTTAGTGTTCTTCTTAGCTATAGTAGGCCTAAGATATGGATATAAAGCTGTAGATGCATTAGTAGGAGCTGGAGCATACTTAGGAGTTATATCAGTGATAGTAGGAACTGTAGGGATGTTAGTTGGATTCTTCTTAGGTAAATATATACTAAAAATCAACTGGCCAATGTTATCTGGAGCTATATGTGGAGGTATGACATCAACACCTGGACTAGGAGCTGCTGTAGAGGCTTTAGGTAGCGATGAACCGGCTGCAGGCTATGGAGCAACATATCCATTTGCACTTTTAGGAATGGTTATTTTCACTATAATACTTCATAAATTACCGATGTAGTTATTTAGATTAAAAATAAATATGCTAGGAGGGAAACTTATGGATAAAAGATTAAGATGTGATGAATTAAAAAATAGAGTAATGAGTGCGCAAGAAGCTGCTAAGTTATTCGAAGATGATATGGTTGTAGGAACTAGCGGATTTACGCCTGCAGGATATCCCAAAGCAGTACCGCTAGCTTTAGCTGATAGGGTGAAAAATGGAGAAGATATAGGTATCACACTTATAACGGGAGCATCTGTAGGCCCTGAACTAGATGGAGCTTTAAGTGAATCTGGAGTTATAAAAAGAAGATATCCTTATCAGACAAATTCAAGTTGTAGAAACTCTATAAACAATTCAGAAATAAATTATTCAGATATGCATTTAAGTCACACTCCACAATGGGTAAAATATGGATTCTTTGGGAAAATTGATATAGCTTTAGTAGAAGCAGTTGCCATAACAGAAGAAGGATATATAATTCCTTCGACATCAATAGGAAATTCAAATGTATTTATAGAGTGTGCAGACAAGGTAATAATAGAAATAAACACATCTCAGCCAATAGAGTTAGAGGGAATACATGATGTGTATAATGTAGAAGTTCCTCCAAATAGGAAACCAATTCCATTAGTAAAAGCTAATGATAAAATAGGAACTCCATATATTATGTGTAATAAAGATAAAATAGCAGCAATAGTATATACAGATATAAAAGATAAAACAAGACCTGTTGCACCTATTGATTCAGTATCAGAAAAAATGGCTAAAAACCTTATAGGTTTTCTAGAAAAAGAAGTAGAAGCTAATAGACTTCCTAAAAATTTACTACCTCTTCAGTCTGGAGTTGGAAGTGTAGCAAATGCAATTCTTGGAGGATTAGTAGAATCTGAATTTGAGGACCTAGTAGTATATTCAGAAGTAATACAAGATAGTGTAATAGATTTAATTGAACGTGGAAAAGTAAAATTTGCATCAGGAACATCATTAACTATATCTCCAGAAAGGTTAGATAATTTTTATATGAATTTTAGTAAATATAAAGATAAGTTGATTCTTAGACCTCAAGAGATAAGCAATAGCCCTGAAGTTGCGAGAAGATTAGGGGTAATAGCCATAAATACTGCAATAGAAGTAGATATATATGGAAATGTTAATTCAACTAATATAATGGGTAGTAGAATGATGAATGGAATTGGTGGATCAGGAGATTTTGCTAGAAATGGATACTTAACTATTTTTACAACAGAGTCAATAGCAAAAAATGGTAATATATCGAGTATAGTTCCTATGGTATCACACCATGATCATACAGAACATGATGTAATGGTAATTGTAACGGAACAAGGAGTAGCAGACTTAAGAGGTTTATCTCCAAAAGAAAGAGCAGAAGAAATAATAAAAAACTGTGCACATCCTAACTATAAAGATGCTTTATATGATTATTTTAATAGAGCTTGCGATGGTAAATATAAACATACACCACATATTTTAGAAGAATCTTTATCTTGGCATGAAAAATTTCTAAATGATGGAAGTATGATTAAATAAATATTAAAAATTTTTCTTATAATAATGAAGAAAAATAAGTAACAGTTGCATTGCAAATAGATAAATTCAATTAAAATATCATAGCTATCGT
>NZ_LBBT01000311.1 GCF_001006285.1 Paraclostridium benzoelyticum | reverse complement strand
TATATATATTAATATTTACAAATTTTTTATTTTTTATATTTTTATCAATTTCACTAAGTAAAGCTTCTTTCTTTAAATTAACTCCATAGACCTCTTTACTAATATTAAAATTGTTATTTTCTACTGTTATAGTAGCATCGACTGGTGTAATATCTATTTCATTAGCTAAGTTGTTTATATATTCATTTAATTTTGCTTTATCATATTCAGTATCAATATTTAATTTTATACTTTTACCTATACTTAATTTAAATTTTGTTTTTATATTATTAAAAAAGTCACTATCTCTACCTATGTTAATAGCTGTATTTACAGCATCCTCTACTTTAAATTTAAAGTTAATTTCATTTAAAGATAGATTATATTTCTTATCTCCATAAAATAATTCTATAGAATCTTGCTTATATAGAGAGTTATTTAGTTTTTTTATCGCATCATTTTCTGTCAGTCCCGAGACATCAATATTTTCAATATATATATTTTTATAGATTTTACTTTCTTTGCTCATACAATAAGATTTATACGTCAATCCAAAACAATATAGCATAACTAATGTTACTAAGAAAAATATTTTATGTCTCTTCAATTTTAGTCATTCCCTTCTTTATAATAGTCACAGTATTCAACTAATGGGCATATATTACATTCTGGTTTTCTTGCTTTACAAACTCTCCTTCCATGAAAAATTATTAAATGATGTGCTTTTGACCATCTTTTTTTCGGTAAAACTTTCATAAGTTCAAATTCTGTTTTTTCAGGAGTATCAGTTTTTACCAACCCAATTCTATTAGATACCCTAAATACATGAGTATCTACAGCAATTGCATCAACTCCAAAAGCATTACTTAGTACTACATTTGCAGTTTTTCTTCCCACTCCAGGAAGTTTTGTCAATTCTTCCATATTATCAGGTACTTGACCACCATAGTTAGAGCACAGCAATACTGATGTTTCTTTTATTTTTTGAGCTTTGCTTTTATATAGCCCACAACTTTTTATTTCCTCACTAATTTCAAATGTATTAAGTTTAGCAAATTCTTCAGCTGTATTATATTTTTTAAACAGTTCAGCTGTAACTTTATTAACCCTGACATCAGTGCATTGAGCAGATAATATAGTTGCAATTAGAAGTTCAAATGGAGTTGTATAATTTAATTCACACTCTGCATTTGGATATGTTTCTTCTAATATATCTAATATTTTTTTTATATTT
>NZ_LBBT01000310.1 GCF_001006285.1 Paraclostridium benzoelyticum | reverse complement strand
AAAAAATGAATTAAACAATGAAATTAATCAAAAATTTTTTCAAAATAAAAAAAATATAAAAAATAGTTATTATGCTCTAGGCAAAATAGAGTCATTGAAAAAAAACTATAAGCAATCTAACCAATATTTATTAAAAGCTATGAAATACATTGAAACTAAACATAGTGAAATAGATTTTAAAATATATAGAAACTTAGCAATGAATGCTATTAACAGAAATGATGATAGTAACTTTAAAAAATACTTCGAAAAAGCTGAATCTATTGCATTAAAAGAAAATTTAAGTAATGAATTATCGAATTTTTATTTTTCGCTAGCAAAAAGAAATTTAAGATATAAAGGTAATGTGTGTAAGAGTATAGAGTTAATGGAAAAAGCCATAGATTTAGAAATAACTGATAAAACTAAGATAGAAGAATATAACTTTTTAGCTTCTTTATATAGATCTAATGGACAATTTAATGCATCACTAACTTGTGTTATGGAAAGTTGGAAAATTTCTTATCAAAATAAAGATTATAAAAATATGTATAAAGCAATTGTAAATTTGGGTGAAAACTATTATGTACAAGGAGATTATAAAAAGGCAGCATATGTATATGAATCAATTCTTAAGGATGATAAATATAAAATGAATGCTAAAAATTTATCAGTCATAGGTTACTTAATGGAGTCATATTTCAAAATAGGTGAAAATGAAAAGGCAGAAAAATTAAAAAGTAAATATGAATTAATTGCAAATAATCTAGAAGATAGTGAAAAAAATAAGGAATTAATATGGCTTTATATGATTTATTCAAATGTTAAATTAGAACAAAATAATCTAAAAACATCTAAGGAATATTTAGATAAGGCTAATAAATTGTATAATGAAAACTCTTTAAGTGCATACCCTAACTCGGATTTATATTTAAAAAAATTAGAGATAGGAAGTAATTACAAAAGTGATTCAAACGTTTCTTATTCTCAAACCTTAGAAAATTATAATGGATTATTAAATGAAATTAAAAAAAGAGGTATAAAATCAGATATATATATAACTGTATTAAAAGATATAATTAAACTTACTGAAGAAAACAATGATTATGAAAATATTATAAAGTACAATAAAACTCTAGATGAATATGAAAATAACTCAAAAAATATAGAGTCTACAGATACTATATTTTTTGAGTTGCAAGAAAAAATATATAAAGAAAGTCAAAAATCTCAGAATCTTAAACTATTGTTTTCTATAATTTTATTAGCATTGATATCTATACTTGCACTTATAGTAGCTATAAAAAATAGTAAGATAAACAAGCTAAATAAAGAGTTAGAAGAAATTTCAATAAAAGATCCTTTAACTAATGTGTATAACAAAAGACACTTTTATAATGTTTTAGAAAAGCTTTCAAAGGAGCAAAAACATATTACATTTATAATGATAGATGTAGACTATTTCAAAGCTTTTAATGATAATTATGGACACTTAAGAGGTGATGAAGTATTAATAAAGGTATCTAAAATACTTGAAAGCACATTTAATGAAGATTATGTATTTAGATATGGAGGAGAAGAGTTTGCTATTGTTTCAGAGGGTAATTTAAAGGAAAGCTTGCTATCAATAAGTATTTTAAGAGATAGATTATATAAAGAAAATATAAAACATGGATTTTCAGAAGCAAGCGACAGAGTTACTCTTAGCATTGGAATTAAATGTGGGAAAATAGCATCTAAAGAAGACGTAGAACAAATTATAATAGATGCGGATGAAAGATTGTATAAATCCAAAACAAATGGAAGAAACAGATATACTTGCTTTTAAAATATCATATTTCCGAGGAAATTTGATATTTTAAATTGTTGGAAATTGAAAAAATTAAATTTAAATTAGGCCAGGTAGTTTTGTCTACCTGGTTTCTTTATGAAAAAATTAACAATAAAATTCTAAGATATTTGAAAATTATAAACAATAAAGAAAATTTATAATTAATTTATAATTTAAGGTATTGTACAAACTTGTCGAATATGATAACATTTAGTCACAAGATAACTACGAGGGGTTTTGTAAAGGGCATTAGGTATGACATCAGACATTATAATTAATATTTAATTAAAAATGAAAACGTTAACCTTGAATGAAGGGGCCAGGAAAACAATAACATACGTAATTATCTTAAGTTATCATCAATGTATTTTGAAATTATATTATACTTAAGAAAGGACGATTGAAATTATGAGTACAACAGCAGTGAAGAAAAAAAATAAATTTCCAATGGGATTTTATATTTGTGCAACTACATTTGCATTTGAAAGAGCAGCGTACTATGCTTCAAAATACCTGATCTATATATTCTTAATTACAGCAGTAGTTAAGGGTGGTTTAGGCATAGAAAAAGGTCAAGCAGCTATGATGCAAGCAAACCTTGTAGCATTTACTTATCTTTCACCTATAATTGGTGGATATATATCTGATAGATGGATAGGTGCTAGATATACAATACCTTTAGGTATGTTTATTATGGGGGCAGGTTATTACGTAGGATCAATAGCCACATCATCATCTATGGTAGGTTTAATGGTTATTTTGGTAGCAATTGGGACAGCGTTTTTCAAAGGGAATGTTTCAGCTGTAAATGGACAATTGTTTAAGAACCAAGAAGAGTTAGATTCAGCTTTCTCTGTTCAATATTCATTTGTTAATATAGGTTCTTTCGTAGGAACTACAGCAGTTGGAGTTTTATATGCTCAAACATTTGTTAAAAATGGAGTTTTAGGATTCTCTCAATGTTTCTTCCTTGCAGCAATTTTATGTGTTGTAGGTGGATTATGGTTTATATTTGGATGGAGATTCTTAGGAGATGCAGGAAAGAGACCTTTCAAAGAAGGTGTTGTTGCTGAGAAAACTGAGGCTAAGGATAATACACCTTTAACTCGTACAGACAAAAAGAGAATATGGGCTATAGTTTTAGTTTCTGCTTTCTCTGTATTATTCTGGTTATTCTGGTATTTAACTTACCTTGCAGTTTATGATTATGGTGCAGCATTTGTTGATATGAATGTTGGAGGATTTGAAGTACCTTTAGCTTGGTTTGACTCATTAAATGCATTAACTTGTATAGTATTAGGTCCAATATTTGCAGCTTTATGGTTAAAGCTTTCAAAGAGACCTCAAGGGGATATAAGTTTATTTAAGAAAACTGGATTAGGATTTATATTCTTAGGATTATCATTCTTTATGCTAGTTGGAGCAGAGTTTGCAAGAGGAATAGGTGCTCCTGAGACAGCTAAGGCTAGTATACTTTGGATAGTTGCATTTGGTGTTTTATTAAGTATGGGAGAGATGTTCTTCTCACCACTTGGAAACTCATTTGTAAGTAAGTATGCTCCTAAAAGAGTGTTAGCAGTTTTAATGGGAGTTTGGACTTTCGCAACTTTCGTTGCTGGAAAGAGTTACGGATATTTATATGACTTTACTTTAAAATTCGATATGATAACTGTATATACTGTTATACCTGTTATATTATTCGTTGCAGCTGCATTACTATTTATATTTGATAAGAAGTTAAATAGTCTTGTTGAAGATGAAGAAACTAATGTAAAAGAAAAGTCTATAGCATAGATTTATAATAAAGGGCCTGGATAGTAATTGTATTATCCAGGTTTTTTATTATGTGAAAACTACATGTATTAAATATTATAAGTAAATACTATATTCATATTAAAAAATGAGGAGTGTTATAAAAATGAAATATTTTTTAGAACTATTAATATGTATTATATTAATAGTCTTTGTTATTTTTATTTTAGTATTAAATAACTCTAATATTTTGTCTAAGTTAGTTGGAAAATCATTTGAAGGTGGAATTGAAGTAGCTAGAGAAGATTATGATGAGCAAAAAGATAAGGTAAGAAAAATAAGTGATATTACATATCCAAGTAAATATGAACAAAATAAGTTAGATATTGTATATCCAAAACAAAACCCTAATGGAAAAACTATATTTTGGACTCATGGAGGAGCTTTTGTTGGAGGAGATAAAAGTGACGTAGATAAATACACAACGATGTTAGCTAGTTATGGTTATACAGTGGTTAATCTTAACTATGAATTAGCGCCATCAGCTAAGTATCCAGCTCCAGTTATACAAATATCTGATGCTTATAGTTTTATAAAAGAGAACTATAAAAAATACAAAATTCCGTTAGATAGGGTTTTTTTCGCAGGAGATTCAGCAGGAGCTCAAGCAAGTGCTCAATTTATAAATATACAATTTAATGAAAAATACTCAAAGCAAGTAAATATTAAACCTGTTTTAAACAAACATACTATAAGAGGGCTTTTACTTTACTGTGGGCCATACGAGTTTAAAGCATTTCTAGAAAGTAAAAAGTTTTTAACTAGATTTATATTTGGTAATATTGGAGAAGCTTATTTTGGGGTAAAAGACTGGGGAGATTCTAAAGAAGTAAATGATGCTTCTTTAAGTAACCATATTACATCTGAATATCCACCTGTTTTTATTACTGATGGAAATGAGAATTCCTTTGAAGAACAAGGAAGAAAATTTGCAAATAGTTTAAAAAATAATGGAGTTGAAGTTATAGAATTATTTTATAGCAAGAATGAGGCCATTCTTAAGCATGAATATCAGTTTATCTTAAACACCAAACAAGGTAAGAATACATTTGATAAAACCTTAGAGTTTTTAGAAGAACATTAATATAAAATATTATAAAGAACAATAGTGTATATTGGCCTTCTTTTGTATATACATTTAGTTGTATATAGACACTTTGTAGTTGAAGAATTATAATAAAGTTATATTAATAGATGGTATGGTGATAAAATGATAAGTGAAAAATTAAAACTTGAGTTGAAAAATATATTTTATAAGTATCCAGAAATAGAAAAGGTATTATTATTTGGATCAAGAGCAAGGAATGATCATAGAGTTAATTCAGATGTAGATATATGTTTATTTGGTAAAAATATAAATCATTTGATATTAGCAAAAGTAAGTATGGATATAGATGAATTAAACACACCTTTAAGTTTTGATATACTTAATTTTAATGAATTAAATAGAGTGGAACTTATAGATAATATATTAAATGAAGGAATTGAAATATATAGCTGAATTTAACAAGTTAAAAGAGTTTTTAATTTAATTAGAGGAGAAGGAGCCTTATATGTTTTGGCACACAAGCTGGAAAGAAGCTTGAAATGTGCCTTCAACATATAAGGCTCCTTCTATATGTAAGGGCGAGGAATGTATATTATATTTTGCTACACAAGCTGAAAAGATGCTTGAAATGTGGCTAAAATATAATATACCTCTATCTTAAATTGAGAAGGTGATTGTATAAGGTTGGTATTTGAAATAAAATAGATATAGATTAGTAAATATACAGGTATTGGAGTTATGCATATGGGAGATTATATAAACTTTATTGAAAATGCGTGGAAGAGATTTATTAATACAGGGGAAGTTGATTTAAGTGTTAGAAAAGATATAAGAAATTCTTGGATAAGATGTAAGTCTTATGGAGTTGATTACAATAGTGGTTGTGGAAGTGTAAAACATGATAATATTAAATATTTAATAGAAAAAAATAGTGAGCTTATTTCTGTATCTAAGCCTATTATGGAAGGTATATATAGTACGGTTTCAGGCTCAGGGTTTGCAATTATGTTAGCTGATAAAGATGGATATATTATAGAAGTTATTGGTGATAAGGATATAATGGATAGGGCCAATGAGCTAAACTTTTTAAAAGGAGAGCTATGGACTGAGAATATAGTTGGGACAAATGCAATAGGAACAGCTATATATCTTAATAAGCCTATACAAACGATAGGAGCAGAGCATTATGGTAAAAATCAACACTCGTGGACTTGTTCTGCATCTCCAATTTATGATGAGGATAACAACTTAATAGGGTGTATAAATATGTCTGGAAATTATTATGATGCACATTCGCATACTTTAGGAATTGTAACAGCTGCATCTAAGTCAATTCAAAACCAACTAGCTTTAACTCTTTCATATAAATTATTAAATATTACTTTTGACTCTATATCAGAGGGTATGATTGTGCTTAATCAAGATTTAAGTATAAAAAAAGTAAATGGAAGAGCTTTAAAAATATTAAATACATCATTAGATAATTTAATAAAGGTAAATATTGAAAACATACTAAAAGATATAGATTTTTATGAGATTTTAAATGAATATAAAAAGGTAACTAATATAGAATGTGATTTTTATATTAATTCTAATAGAATAAAGTGTGTAGTAAATATAACTACATTAAATACACATGGAAACAATACTGGTTTTGTAATAACTTTCAATGAAGTAAAAAAAGTTCATAAATTAGTAAACAAAGTAGTGGGATACAAAGCTCAATACAAGTTTGAGGATATAATAACTGCAAATGAAAAAATGAAATCTATGATTTCTTTTGCAAAGAAGATATCAAAAACAGATTGTAACATATTGATAGAAGGGGAAAGTGGAACAGGAAAAGAATTAGTTGCCCAATCAATACATAATTTTAGTGAAAGAAAAAATGGACCTTTTGTTGCTATAAACTGTGCATCTATACCTAGAGAGTTAGTTGAAAGTGAACTATTTGGATATGAAAAAGGAGCATTTACTGGAGCATCAAAGGAAGGTCATCCTGGAAAGTTTGAATTAGCTGATGGAGGAACAATATTTTTAGATGAAATAGGGGAGTTACCACTAGACACACAAAGTAAACTACTTAGGGTTTTAGATAATGGAAAAGTGATTAGAGTTGGAGGTACATATGAAAAACAACTTGATGTAAGAATTATTGGCGCAACAAATAGGATACTAAAAAATGAAGTAGCTATAAAGAACTTTAGAGAAGATCTATATTATAGATTAAGTGTAATGAACATAAATACTATTCCTTTAAGAGAAAGAATAGAGGATATAGATGTGCTAGTTAACCACTTTTTAGAAAAATTAAATTATAAGAACAAAAGTAATAATGTAGAGGTTAGTTCTTTATATATAAAAGAACTAAAAAAATATAATTGGCCAGGAAATATAAGAGAGCTTAGAAATATAATAGAAAGAGATTATTATTTAAGTGAAAATAACTTAATAAGTATAAGTAGATTAGATAATATAAACATGTTTAAAGATGAAGAAAACGAAGAAAAAGAAATAGTACCTTTAGAATGTTTGGAGAAAAAAGCTATAAAAGAAGCTATGAAAAAGTGTAACGGAAACATGGTTATGGTATCTAAGTTATTAAATATAGGAAGATCTACATTATATAGAAAAATTAACAAATATAATATAATGTATCAAAATGAAACAGAAAATATATAATGTATCAAAATGGGATAGCAAATGTATTGAAATGATACACTTGCTATTTTTATTTTACATAAACTTATAAATTAGGAATTTATACAAATATAAAAAACAACATAATTCCTTGAAAATACTAGGTTTCAGCAGGATTATAATAAATAAAATATATAACTTATATTTTGGCATAGGTGTTGCTATATAAAGTGTGAATAAATTAACACTTTATATAATGAAACTTAGGGAGGATTTGGGAATGAAAGCAGCACTATGGTATGGAAAAAGAGATGTTAGGGTAGAAGATATTGAAGAACCAAAAGCTACAAAAAATAATATAAAAATTAAAGTTAAATGGTGTGGAATATGTGGATCAGACTTACATGAATACTTAGGAGGACCTATATTTATTCCAGTAGGACAACCTCACCCTGTAAGTAAAGGAGTTGCACCTGTAGTTTTAGGTCATGAGTTTTCAGGGGAAGTTGTAGAAATAGGAGAAGATGTAACTAAATTTAAAGTTGGAGATAGAGTTATAGTTGAGCCTATTGTAGCATGTGGTAAATGTGAAGCTTGTTTAGAAGGTAAGTATAATTTATGTTCATCGTTAGGTTTCCATGGACTTTGTGGAAGTGGAGGGGGACTTGCCGAGTATACAGTTTTTCCAGAAGAATTCATTCATAAAATACCAGATGGAATGGATTATGAACAAGCAGCATTGGTTGAACCTATGGCTGTTGCACTACATTCAATTAGAATATCTAATTTCAAAATAGGAGATAGTGCATTAGTATTAGGATCAGGGCCAATAGGGTTAGCAACAATAGAATGTTTAAAAGCAGCAGGAGCTAAGTTAGTAGTTGTTCTTCAAAGAAAATCTATTAGACAAGAGTATGCTAAAAGAGCTGGAGCAGATTTTGTTTTAGATCCTAATGAAGTTGATATAGCAGAAGAAGTCAAAAAGCTTACTGATGGATTGGGTGTAGATACGGTATTTGAAACTACTGGAGCACAAATAGGGTTTGATATAGGAATTAAAAGTTTGAAGTTTGAAGGAACTATGGTTATAACTAGTATTTGGGAAAATCCTATAAACTTTAATCCTAATGATTTGGTGTTTACTGAAAAGAAAATTGTAGGAACTCTAGCTTATAGACATGAGTTTCCAGCAACTATGGCCCAAATGAATGATGGAAGAATTAAAGCTGAAGGTTATATAACTAAGAAGATTCATTTAGATGATATTGTTGAAGAAGGGTTTGGTACGTTAACTGGGCCTGAAAAGAAAAAACATGTTAAAATTTTAGTTACTCCGGAAAGATAATAAGGGTAAGAGGGAGTACTATTGTATTTTGCTACACAAGCTAGAAAGAAGCTTGAAATGTAGCTAAAACACAATAGTACTCCCTCTTTATTTATGGAAAGGGAAAGGAAGTTTTGCATAGTAAAATTTGACAAGAAGGTAATTTAAGTGTTATTATTAACTTATGCAAAGAAACAACTTTATATTAAATATAAGTTGTATGTAGACAAGATGGGAGGTATAGTATGCTCAAATTTGAGAATATAGTAAAAAAGTTTAATGGTAATTATGTTTTATCGGATGTTTCATTCGAAATAGAAAAAGGGAACCTTGTAGCTATCATTGGGGAGAGTGGATGTGGAAAAACAACATTACTAAAAATGATTAATAGATTGATAAAACCAAGCTATGGGAAAATTTATATAGATGATAAAGATATTTCAAAGATAGACCCTATTAAACTAAGAAGAAATATAGGATATGTAATTCAGCAAACTGGATTATTTCCTCATATGACTGTAAGAGAAAATATTGAAATTATATCTAGGATTGAAAAAGTAGATAATTTAAAGATTGAAGAGAGTACTTATAGGTTAATGAATATGGTAGGACTTGATCCTGAAAAATATCTAGATAGATACCCTGCTGAGCTAAGTGGAGGACAGCAACAGAGGATAGGTGTAGCAAGAGCTTTTGCAACAGATCCAGAAATAATATTAATGGATGAGCCTTTTTCAGCTCTAGATCCAATTACAAGGGTAGACTTGCAAGATGAGCTTGCTGAACTGCAATCAAAATTTAAAAAAACTATTATATTTGTAACTCATGATATGGATGAGGCAATAAGAATTGCAGATATGATATGTATAATGAAAGATGGAAAAGTAATGCAGTATGATACGCCTGAAAATATTTTAAAAAATCCAATAAATAACTTTGTATCAGACTTCATAGGTAAAAATCGTATATGGTCATCTCCTGAATTTATAAAAATTTCAGATATCATGATTGAAAATCCAATCGTGTGTGGTTCAGAACTACCAATTTTAAAATGTATTGAGAAAATGAGAAGAAATAAAGTTGATAGTCTTATAGTTACTGACTCTACAACAAAAGAGTTTATAGGAGTTGTAAAAGCTAAATTTATAAGAAATATTGAAAATAAATCTCAGAGAATTGGAGATATTGTCAAGAATGAAACTCCAACACTTATGCCAAATGACACTATTTTAGATGCATTAAATATTACAAATAAATATAAAATTTCAGCTATCCCGGTTATCAATAAAAACAAACTTGTTCAGGGATTAGTTACAAAAAGTAGTTTAGTTACTACATTAAGTCAGCAATATTTAGAAGTAGAGGAGGAATAGCATGAATTTAATAAACTACTTTATTCAAAACAAAGAACAGATAATAACACTATTAATTGAACATATAAACTTAACTATAATATCTGTATGTATTGCTATTTTAATTGCGATACCATTAGGGATTTTAATAAGTTATAAAAAGAAGTTGAGTAAGCCAATTTTAAGTGTAGCGAATATCGTTCAAGCTATTCCTAGTATGGCCTTACTTGGATTTTTAATTCCTTTTTTAGGAATAGGAAAATTACCGGCAATAGTAACGGTTATAATGTATTCTTTATTGCCTATAATTAAAAATACTTATACAGGTTTAGAAAGTATAAATCCAAATACTTTAGAAGCAGCTAAAGGAATTGGATTAACAAAATTTCAAATTTTAGTAAAAGTTCAAATTCCATTAGCGTTACCTGTTATTATGGCAGGGGTTAGGATATCAGCTGTAACGGCAGTTGGACTTATGACTATGGCTGCATTTATTGGAGCTGGAGGGTTAGGATACCTTGTATTTTCAGGAATAAGAACTGTTAATAATAGTCAAATATTAGCAGGTGCAATTCCAGCATGTTTACTTGCTTTGGTTGTGGATTTTATTGTTGCATCTATAGAAAAATTAGTTACACCTAAGAATATGCAAAAAAATACAAATACTAAAAGTAAAAAACATACAAAAACTATTATAGGAATAAGTGCTGCTGTTGTGATAATAGCTTTAATTGCATCATCAATAACAGGTGGTGTAAAAAAAGATAAGTCTATAACAATTGGTGGAAAAGATTTTACAGAACAATCAATTTTAACAAATTTAGCAGCATATATGATAGAAGAAAATACAGACATATCAGTTAAAAAGAAAACTGATCTTGGAGGTACACAAGTTATTTTTTCAGCTTTAAACACAGGTGAGGTTGATATGTATCTAGAGTATATGGGGACTGCATATTCAGATATACTTAAAAACCCTCCTATAAACAATATGGATAAAGTTTATAATACTGTTAAAAGTGACTTGAAAGAAAAACATGATTTACAAGTATTAAGTCCAATGAAATTTAACAATACTTATGCATTAGCTGTGACTAAAGAAACGGCTAATAAATATAATTTAGAAACAATAAGTGATTTTGCTAAGGTTTCGAAGGATTTTAAGTCAGGAACTACATTTGAATTTTTAAATAGAGATGATGGACTTTTAGGGTTAAAAAAAGAGTACAACTTTGATTTAAAAGATGAAGTTGCATTAGATAGTTCACCTAGATATGTTGCTTTAAAAAATGGAGATGTAGATGTAATAGATGCATTTACTACAGATGGGTTAATTAAAAAGTTTGATTTAAAAATACTTAAAGATGATAAACAATTTTTCCCACCATATTATGTAACTCCTGTAGTTAAGAGTGATGTATTAGATAAGTATCCTGAAATTGAGCCTGTTTTAAAAGATTTAGGAGAGGTTTTAACTGATGAAATTATGATGGAGCTTAATTATAAGGTAGATGAGCTACATATGGATCCAAATACTGTAGCAAAAGATTTTTTAGTAGAACAAAAGTTAATTAAAGAGTAGGGTAAAGTTAATATGGAGGAATAGTATGCTTTGCTACACAAGCTAAAAAGATGCTTGAAATGTAGCGAAAACATATTATTCCTCCATATTTGTTTAGTTGAAGAGGAGCAAGAAGAATAATTATAATAATATTCACGAGGACGAGATATATTCCATATACATAGTAGCAATAAGATTAAGGGAGGTTAGTTATGAGTAAAGATTTACACAATGCAAGTATTACTCCTGATAATTTAAATGATTCGGGTTTTATAGATTCGATAAAGCTTACTAAAGATGAAAGAAAAATCGGAATCATTAAGTTTCTTATATTTTCAGCTATTGCTATAATGATATTTTTTATACCTATAGAACAAAATGGAAAACATAATATATTATTTGGAATTATTTATAATGCTATAGTTAATTTTTTAGGAGTACCAGGATTTTGGTATGTAGCAATTTTAATTACAGGAAATGCGATCTGTAGTTTATATGGAAAGTATATAGCTAGGCCTGGGAATAAATTATATGAATATTATAAAAGTGATTCAAAAATACATCCTATTTTATATTTAATGGCAGCTATATTTATGGTTATGTACTGTTTGCAAATTACAATACCTAATATGAATTTACCACAAATAATAGTGGGAAATGATATAGGTGGAGTTGTTATTCCAGACATTGTAATAGGAGTTGCTTGGATTATACCTGTCGGAGCTTTCTTTGTTCCATTTTTACTTAACTATGGAAGTATAGATTTCTTTGGAGTATTGCTAGAGCCTTTAATGAGACCTTTATTTAAAGTTCCTGGAAAGAGTGCGGTTGATGCAACAGCTTCATTTGTAGGGTCAACATCCATGTCTATAATAATAACTAGTAGGTTATTTAAAAATACAACTTATACAAAAAAAGAATCAACTATAATAGCTACATCTTTTAGTGCTGTTAGTGTGGGATATGCTTTTGTTGTAATGAAAACAGCATCTATTGAACAATATTTTTTACCTGTGTATTTCACTTCATTTTTATTAGCTTTTATAGTAGCGTTTTTCGTTGTTAGGATACCTCCTATTAATAAAATGGAAAGTGTTTATATAAATGGAAGAGAACAAAGTCTTGAAGATATAAAAAATGAACCTAAGTATGGCAAAGGTATGATTAAAAAAGGTATCGATAGAGCTACTAAAAGAGCTTATTATTCGGAGAGTTTGTTTAAGAGCATTAAGGATAGCATGGTAGATGGATTTAAGGTTTTACCTAAGGTTATTTCGTTACTTTGTGCTATAGGAATTTTAAGTATGATTATAGCTAAACATACACCTGTTTTTGAATGGCTTGGATATTTATTTTTACCTATTTTGAAAATTTGTCAAGTTCCTGATGCTAATGCTATTGCAGCTTGTATGCCTGTAGGTATAACCGAGATGTTTATTCCTACGTTAATAATTGCAGATCAAGCTAATGTTATAAGTGAAGCAGCTAGAGCTTTTGTTGTTATGGTTTCTACTGTTCAGGTTATATTTTTTGCTGAGTCTATTGTTGTTATTAAGTCTACTGGAATACCAGTTAGCTTAAAGCAGTTGATTATATTGTTTATAGAAAGAACTATTATTGCTATACCGTTTGCTGCGGTTTTTGTTAAGATACTTTTCTGATTAGTTTTTTGTTTTGTATAGTATGGGAAGAGGGATGGATAGTATATTTTCCACACAAGCTATGAAGAAGCTTGAAATGTGGCTAAAATATACTATCCATCCCTCTTTTAAAATATATACCTAATTCACAAAAAATAATACAAAAATAAAGTATACAAAAAAGTCCTAATACTATATGCAATATAAAAATATAACTAAAGGCATATGGTAGATTAAAGGTAATAAATAACTTCAAATAAATTCCAAGAAAATACATAATTCGACAAAAAAATGATGTATAATATCTTAGATCTATGTAAATTTTGAAAATGATATAACATTAATAATAGATAAAAAATCATCAATAAAACTTGAAATAAGGAAGTGAAAAAGTGGTTAATGATATATTAGAATACTTTAATACTGATAGAGAGTATTTAAAAAAACTAGCATATGAGATTAAGGAAGCTTTATACTCATATCCTCATAGTGCAGTAGTAAAGGGAAGGCTATTAGCAGAATACATATCTAAAGAAATAGCTACTTTAGAAGGAGAAGATTATTTAAACTCGCTAACTCAAGTAGATAGAATAAAAAAGTTAAATGAAGAAGGATTAATAGATTTTGAAATATACAAAGCTTTTAATAGTATAAGGAAACTTGGAAATATTGCAGCACACGATGAAATAGAAGGGGAATTAGAAGCCGCACTTTCAATACATAGAAATCTTCATAAAATAATATGTTGGTTTATAGAAGTATACGTAGACCCTAGTTTTGAGTCTATAGTATATAAAACTCCTAATCCTATGGTAAATGATAATAGCAATGAAAAAATAGAACAAATGTTAGGACAATTGACGCAATTTATGAACTCAAGTATAACTCAAAGTTTAAATACAGTAGACGTTGAAACTAATAAAAATCATGTTATAGAAGATTTACATAGTATTAAAGAAAAAGAAAATGATGAGAGTAGTGAAACAGATAATTATTTAACACAAGAAATAGAAGGTCTTGAAGAAGAGTGTATAAATATAGAAACTAGTAAAAAGTGTTTAATAAATGATTTAAAACGATTAAAAGAATCATCAAAAGAAGCTGTAGAAAACCTTTCTAGTTTTAGTGATTTTAAAAGTTATATGCATGTAAAAAGAGATGTAGAAAGCGAATTATATTCTATAATAGAAAAATCCAGCCAATCAAATCGAGGTGAACTTATTTTAGTGTGCGGAGGGGTTGGAGATGGAAAGTCTCATTTAATATCATACTTTAGAAATAAATATCCTGATATGATGAATAAATTTAATATGCATAATGATGCTACAGAAAGTTTCGAACCAGGAAAAACATCAATAGATACATTGAATGATGTTTTAGATGGTTTTTCAGATGAGAATATAGATACAACAAGTGAAAAGTTTATACTGGCTATAAACTTAGGAGCATTAAGTAATTTTATAGACTCTAGATATGGAGAGCGATTTAAAAAGTTAAAAAGCTACGTAGAGGAGAAAGGTATATTAGATGTATCAATTTCTGATAGTTCTTATAATGAACAATCTAGTATTCAATTTATAAACTTTAGTGATTATCATATATATTCACTAAATGATGGAGTAGCAAGGTCTAAATATTTAGACGATATAATAAAAAATATAACTCAAGAACATAAACATAATGTATTTAAAAACAGTTACAAAAACAACTGTATTAGTTGTAGCGTAAATTATAAGTGTCCGATAAAAGCAAACTATGAAATGCTAATGAAAGAATCGGTAAGAGAATCATTAATAAGTATAGTAATAGAATCAGTGGTAAAAGACAAGCTTATTGTATCAACTAGATCATTATTAAATTTTATATATGATTTTTTAGTAAATACAATTCTTGATAATAAAAATGATAAAGAACTTATCGAATATATTGGAAAAATAAATTGTGAAGAATTTATAGATTGTGTATTTACATCTAATTTATATGATCACAAAGAACTATCTTATATTCTAGCATCTATAAGTAAAATAGATCCTATAAATGCTAAGTCAGAAAGCTTAGATAATGTAATTATAAAACTTAATACAACAGATGATATGACAAATGTATTTAATGAATATATAGAAATAAATAATGATAGTTATCTAAGTACTATTTTAAATAAAAACGAAGAAATACAAAATGTAATGAATGGGCAAAAAAATAAATGTGATAAAGAAAAAATACAAAATAAACTTATAGATATGTTTATAAGATTAAATCTATTTATATCTAAAAAAGAGTTAGACTTAAAAGATACAATATATGTAAATTATATGAAAAATGTATATTATTTTAATAAAGGCGAAAAGAAAAATTTAAGTAGTCTTTATAAAAATGTTAAAGAGGCTAGTTATAGATGGAATGGAGATAGTGAAGATGGAACAATAAATTTATCTATAGGGAGAAATCAAATTAGATATAAAATGAGTCAAAGATTAAATATTAAACCAGATTTATCTAATCTAAAAATAAATGACAGTAATGAATTATTTAAATTTAACCCTAACTTAAATTTAATATATAAAAGTGAA
This sequence comes from Paraclostridium benzoelyticum, assembly GCF_001006285.1. GTDB lineage: Bacteria > Bacillota > Clostridia > Peptostreptococcales > Peptostreptococcaceae > Paraclostridium > Paraclostridium benzoelyticum. Next base: position 8,727 of record NZ_LBBT01000310.1, on the reverse strand, counting down.
GAACAAGGAAAATCATATGGTATAGATATAGATTTTAACTTATATGAATTACTTATGAGAGTTAAGAATGGATACAGACCTAATAAAAATGATAAATATAACTATATAAACTTTGTTGAATTTATAAATAAAATTCAAAAACTAGGAAATCAAAATAAAGAAATTTATATAGAAGATAGGTCAGGCTCTAAAAATTTAAAATATAAATTAGTTTATGATGAAGACTTTGAAGAGTTTAAGTTTTATATAAATTAAGTTTGCAAATGAGGTGTAAAAATTGCAGTTTATTATAGATGAACAAAAATTTGAAAAAGACTATGTAATGAAGGAGAGTATTAAGCATAGTTCTTCTAAAAACATAAAGATACTTCCTTATAGTACTAAATACGAAAGAAAACATAATGAACAAATAAGTAAATTTGAAACTTGTGTAGGTGAATTTTGTAGGAGTATTTACAATAAAAAATTAAATAGTGATGAAATAAACTTGAGTGATGTAGATATTTTTATAGAAAATGTTGAGGTATGCGCAAGTGATAAAGTAGCTTTAAAAAGCATAATAAAAGAAATGTTTTTTGATGAAAATGGGAATTTATACACATTTCATCCAAAGCTTTTAAACTATATAAATATGCCTAAAAGTGATTATAATCAAGGATTAGCTATTTTTTTATATGATATATTATTAGGCGAATCTAACAACGGAGATATAAAAAATAAAATAATAGAGTGTTTTGATTATAAGCCAGAAAATATAATGGAATTTATGATATTAAAAAGCTTACCAGAACTTAATGATAATAAAGAAGTAAATAAAAACCATAAGTGTTTAGCGTTAAATGTATCTAATTTATTTAAACAAGATTTAGACTTCATATTAAATAAACCAGCTTTATTTATAGAAGAATTTGAAAATCTATTAAAATATTATTACTTCTTTTATGTTTCTCAATTATCAATTAAATTATCAAAGTTTTTTGATGCAAACAAAGGCGTTACAGAAGAATTATATTTTAATTTAGATTGGGAAACTGTATCAAAATCTAGAACTAGTTATACTTTAGGATGGAAAATGTTAGAAAGTAATTTAAAACCATTATTTAGTCATTCAAATTTACTAGGAATGTTAAATTCTAATAATGAATCAACTATATATGATTATGTGGAAATAAGTAACATAATTAACCATATATCAGATGAAGATAGAAATGAATTATATCAAAATATAAAAATGGTAAAAAACAAATATGTATCATTAATAGATGATGTCGATTGGGATGATTTTAATCCAGTAGAAAAATATAGTGATGATTTTCTTAAGCAAGAAATATTTGATTTCTTTAAAAGAATAGATTATCAATTTATAAATTCAAATACAAGAAAAAAACCATATGATGGATACAAAAGATGGTTTGAAGAATATTGTAAAATGAATTACTTAAGAAGAAGAGGTTCTCTTGGATACACATTAAATATAACTCAAGAACAACTTTTATTTATAACAAAGTTATGTATAAAAGATAAAGATAAAATAAAGTTAAAAGATTTATTTGAAGAATACAAGGTAAGAGGTATTTATTTTGATAGAGACTCTCAAAGTAAAATAGTAGAGTTATTTGAAAAATTAAATATTATAGAAAAGAAAAGTGATAGTGGGGATGCACAATATGTTAAATCAATTTTATAGTTATTTAGCTAAAAATGTAATCGAATATTTTAAATATAGAAAAATAAAAAGCGGAGACAAGTTTAACATACAATTTGAAAAAGAAAATGAAGTTATAGAAATGTATGAAGCTTTGAAAAAAGAAAGTGAAAATAAAAAATTTATATACAACATATCAGATGGTGTTGACTATGAAACTTTTAGTATCGATATAAATGGTACAGAAGTTATAGTATCAGCAACAGATGAAAATATAACAGCTGATTTTTTAATTAGATTAAGAAATCTAGTTGGAGATGAAACTAACGAATATTTTAAAGATAAAGCAATACTTTTTATTCATAATACAACTTTAGATAGTTTAGTAAAAGGTACTGAAAGTTTTCAAAAAGAAGGTATGCCATTTCATACTAAGAACCTAGTTGAAAACATAAAGAAAAATTTAGATAAAAGTAGTTTGAAAGAAGAAGATAAATATATATTAAAGTTTACCTTAGATAAGATGGGAAGTTCGGTTTTAGAGGATAATTCATCAATATTTCAATATGCCAATATATTAAATGTATTAAATAAGGGTGTAATTTCAAAGAATGATTATAAAGAATTTGGACTATTTTATGATGAAAATTTATTAGAAGATAAAACTCCTAAGATGATAAAATCAAGATTAAATGAAAATGCATCTACATTTTCTAAAATAGATTCTATACATAAGTATGGTAATCCAGAAATAGAACTAGAGAAAGATTTTGACCCAAAGGGAGTTGAATCTTTAAAAAGAGATAGTTGGAAAGATGTATCATATAAAGATATAAAAATCTCAATAGAAAATATAAAAGGCACAAAAAAAGTAAGATTAGACAGTATAAAAGTTAGTGATAAATTAGTCTTTTGGGATAAGCCAGAAGGTGAATCAGAAGCTAGACAAAGAAAAAGAAATATAATTATTTTTAACAGAGATAAACTTAATACAGTATCTTTAGAGTTTAAATTTGATATACCTGTAAAAAGACCTGATTTTAAATTAGATAAAAAAACTCAAGAATATGTGAATATAGCTATAAGTAAAGAAAAAGTAAAAGTATCTATAGTTGTAGACGAAAGTACAAATACATTTGCAAAGATTAAGTATGATGATAAAAGAGTTAAGTTTGAGTTTAGAGTATGCGTAGTATCTTGTGAAGAAGATATACTTGAAAATATAAAAACTAATTTTGAAGTGCTTATGAAATCTAAAAAAAATATGATTGTAGCAAACACTGATGAAGAAAAAATAATACTTAATCCAAAAGGAAGCAGTGAAACACAAGAATATATAACGCAACTTGAGAACTCTGTAATATTAGATATGGATGAGAAAATGGAACTATTGTTTGATGTTAAAACAGAGGAAGAAACTGAGTTTGCAAAAGTAGATATAAAATATAATGATTCTGTTATAACAATAGCTAAAGAAGAAGAAAAAGAACGTCCAAGTATGATAAGTGGACTAAGAGTATGGAAGCAAAAAAGAGAAAAAGAAGAAAGCTTTAAGTACTTATCAAATAATAAATTAGCACAAGGTACAAGTGAATATTTTGCAAAAGAAGATTTTAAAGATAACTTAGAAATAGAAAAAAATATTATACAAGAAAATGCAATGCACTACACTTGCGTAGGAGATGTATATGAAAAAGAAGAACTATCGATAGATGAAAATATAAAGCAAGCTTATGAGAATTTAATAAATTATTATAAGGTTAATGAATTACTACCAAGTTTAGCTTATTATGATGAAGATTTATTAAATATATCTAAAGCTTACTTAAATAGTATAATTGAGACATTTAATAATATAGAAAATGATGAAGTATTATCGAAAGAACAAAGAAATCTATCTAAACTAGGAACAATACATAAATTAGATGGTGATAAAGAAATACTTTTAACTCCACTTCATCCTATAAATATAGCTTACCAAGTTATGATAAATGAAATGATAGATAAAGAAGAAGTGGAAGAAAATATATTAAAGTTATTAAGCTCAAGATATTTACTGCCTTATGTATATAAAAATAGAGATTTGCTTTACAAGGTTATCGATCAAAAACATTCACCAGAATGGACTTATTATGTTGACCATAAAATGAGTAGATACAAAGGATCTAGAGATTATGTTTCTAAGTTAACAAGAGAAAAATTAGAAGAATTTATAGAACACTTTACATATTTATTCAGGGATATAAGTAAGTCTAAAATAAGTATAAAGCTTATAAACCTAGGTGATTGTAAAGAAGTTTTATTAGGTATATTTGACTACTACACAAAGAAATTAAATAAAGGTGAAGATATAAACAATTTAATATCATTAGATGTTTATATATATGGAGAGAAAAATACAATAAATGCATTTGAAGAGGTTGCATTTTACGATTCTATAGAAGATATAAAAAATCACTTTAATATAAATCTTAAAGCGGAAAATTATTCTGAAGAAGATGTATTAAATTTATTCAGAGAGAAAGTTAAGTTTTATAAAAAAGATAAAAGCGAAACGAGTTATGAGTATTCACATTTAACATTCTATGAAATGGATCAAGATGTAAGTATAACAAGTAGTTCTATGGATGATATAAACACAGGAATAGCTCTTAATGGATTAGTATCTGGAGTTCCATCTATGTACTTAAAGGATACTTATAGAACTGGATTTGGATCAAAATTTGCTAATAAAGAAGATGATCTTATAAATATATCAATGAGGTATAACTCACTTACAAAGTGTATAGGTACAGAAGATCCATTCAATGATAGTTTGAGTGTAACAACATCGATTGGAGAAAAGAATAAGGAATTCTTAAATAAAGTTTATGATACATCTCATTGGGTGACATTTATAGATCCGAAGGTAGATTTAAACTTCTTTAAAAATGATGAGAATGCCAAAGACTTACTTATAATTCACTATAGTGATCAATACACAACATCTAGTGGGTATGATGCTATAACAGTTACAAGAAGATCTAAACAATATCAAGTTATAGTTGAAGAATTTTTACGTAGTAAAAATGTAGAACCTAAGGAAGATACAGTAGCTACGCTTATAAATTACTTTAATGCGGTAAATGGAGATTGGCTACTAAGACTTATATCTAGTAGATCTCAATTCCCTAGAGAAAAGTTAAGTATATTATCAGCTATAAAAATAGGTTTAGCGTATTTCTATCATCCAGATATAACATGGATACCTATATCTTTAGAAGAAGTACTTAGAGTATCTGGAGGAGCTGGACTTAGCCAAAAGAACGGATTATTTACTATTAAAAATCTAACAGGCAAAACAGACTCTTATTCTGATGATTTGTTATTTGTTGGTATAGAAAATAAAGAAGAAAAATTAAAAGTTCATTTCTATCCAGTTGAAGTTAAAATAGGTGAAAATAATGAAACTGTTATACAAAAAGCTATAGAACAAGCTAATAAAACTAGAAATTTAATAGAAGAACATTTAATAACTACAGAAGATGATGACAATAAGTTTGCAAAGCTTATGTATAGAAACTTTATGATGCAACTGGCTACTGTAAGTGCTGAAAAAATGAAGTTATACAATGTATGGAGTGAACAAAATTGGGATGAAGTTATAAACAGTGATATAAGAACTAAGTTATTAAATGATGATTACGAAATAAGTAGTGATTTAGATGAACTTATAGGAAGAGGATGTGTGATATCTTTCAAGAAAGATTCTTTCTTTAATAAAGATTTAGAAAAAAGAGAATGTATAAATATAATAGAGCTTTCAGAACAAGAAGGATATAACAATATAGTAAAAGATCTAGAAGATATAAAAAATAGATACATAACGGGACATAGTGATTTTGATGTAGAAAAAATGCTTATAAAAACATATGGAAATTATGAAATTGAAGTTGTTGATACTAATGTTGAATATGATGAAGCTCGTGAAATAAATAAAGATAATAATTTCCCTGATGTAGCTGCCGATAAAGAAGGATCATATGATCAATTAGTTGATAGTGATAATAATAGACCTATGGAGATTATGTTTGGAACTAGAAACGATAATGATAAATCACTTTTATGGTATCCAACAGATACGGAACAAACTCTTCATACAAATACAGGAATAATTGGGACTATGGGAACTGGTAAAACTCAGTTTACTAAATCATTGATAACTCAAATGTATAGAGAACAAAAGCATAATGTGGACTCTAAGCCAATTGGAATGCTTATATTTGACTATAAGAGTGACTATTGTAAGAAGGATGATGATTTTGTAAAAGCTACAGATGCTAATGTTTATAAACTATGTCATTTACCTTATAATCCTTTGGCTATAGTTATAACAGATGAAGATGCTAGTTTTTTACCTCTACACACAGCTAAAACTTTAACTGAAACAATATCAAAATCTTTTGGATTAGGTGTTAAACAAAAAGCTCTTTTAATGGATGTTATAATGGAAGCTTATGAGTTAAAAGGAATACTAAAGCATGATGAGGATACATGGACTAAGCCTGCGCCTACAATAAGCGATGTATGTTCAATATACTTTAATAGAGAAGATGTAAAAGAAGATAGTTTATATGCGGCACTTAGAACTTTATATGATTTTGAAATATTTGAACCAGATTCATCAAAGACTAAAAACTTATTTGAAATTATAGATGGAGTTACGGTAATAAAGTTATCTGGATATGATGAAGCTACACAAAACTTAGTAGTTGCGATAACGCTAGATATTTTCTATAATCAGATGTTTATTGAAGGGGAGAGCAAACAAGAAGGTCAATATAGACAGTTAAATAAACTAATACTTGTTGATGAAGCTGATAACTTTTTAAGTAAGAACTTTACATCTATAAAGAAAATATTAAAAGAAGGTAGAATGTTTGGAGTTGGAACTATATTATCAACTCAATTATTAAGCCATTTTGCGACTTCAGAAAATGAGTATCAAAATTATATATTAACTTGGATTATTCATAATGTATCTGATTTAAATAATAAAGATGTTAGATATATATTCAACACTCAAAGTAAAGCTGAGGAAGATAGTATATACAATAAAATAAAGAGTTTAGCTAAGCATGAAAGTTTAGTTAAGATACCTAAAGAGAATGCACCTATATACATTAGAGATAAAGCATTCTGGGAATTGAATAAATAATATATTGTTTTTTAGAGAAGGAGTATTTATATGTTAGTAGCGAGAGATTTTTTTGAAGCAAAAGAAAAAAATTTACATGATATTTTTAGTAAAAGTAATAAATTTTTTGTTCCAGATTATCAAAGAAAATATGCGTGGACAAAAAATCAACTTGATCAATTTTGGGAGGATTTTATAAAAACTCATGAGAGTTGTTATAATGAATATAATGACTTAAAACCTTCTCAGGGGCAGCAACCACATTTTTTAGGAGCTATAGTATTAACTATATTGGAAGATGATAAATATGAAATAATTGATGGGCAACAAAGATTAACTTCTACATGTATATTTATAAAGACATTGGGGGAAATAGCATATAGAATAAAAGATAGTCAAAAGATGTACAATATAATAAGATTGACAGAACCATTTATACAAAGCAATATACCAGGTATGGAATTTGAAGCTAAAATAGAATTAGATTCAACTATAAATAGATTTTTTGAAGAATATATTTTAACTTGTAAAAACAAAGAAGATAGAGATAATTACCTAAATGGAAAAAATATTAAAAAAAATTCATCACAAATGTTAATTAAAGAATGTTATGAATTTTTTTATTATAAATTACAAGAAGAGTTTCCTAAAACTATGAATGAACAAGATTTATATAAAAAGTTAAATGCATATATAATCATATTATCAAGATACTTTTTAGTACTTCAAATTGGTGTGAAAAATAAAAACACTGCATATACAATTTTTGAAACATTAAATAAAAGAGGAAAAGATTTATCAGAATCGGACATGATAAAAAATGAATTATTTAAAGTATTAAATAATGTAAATGTGAATGTAAAGTCTAAATGGGATATTATTTGTGATAATATAGATAATGAAGATTTAACAGAGTATATAAGATTTAGTTACTCATCACAAGAGGATAATGTAACACCTGCAAAATTATATGAAAAGGTAAAACTTTTAATAAACAATAGAAATGCACATAACTATTTATATAACTTAGAAGCCGAATCTAGATTATATGGATATATAATGAATATAGATACAAACTACTGGATTTCATATGCAGGAAAAGAAAAAGGACAGAATATAATAGATAATTTAAATGCATTAAAATCTATGGATATAACTAATAGTACACCTATTATATTATCATCTGCAGTTAGGTTCATAACTAATGAAAATGATGTGGATTCATTTGATAAGACATTATCATATATAGTAACATTTTGTTTTAGATACTTTACAATAGGTGGGAATACTGTTGCTAGTTTTGAAAAAGAGATAGGTGGAATGGCTAGAGCGATTAGGGATAGCAATAAAACTATAAAAAAAGGCAGTAATGAATATAGAATAGAAACACTAGATGATATAAAAAAATATATGGAACTAATGACTCCTGATATAGTCTTTAAAAAGAACTTTAAAGAATTTTCTACAAAGAGTATGCCATTAGCATTTTATATTATTTATAATTTAGAAAAGCACTTAAAATCTGGAGTTCAGCCTTTACCACATGGACCTAAGCAACATATAGAACATATTATGCCAAAAAATCCATCAAATCGAAAGAATAGATTGCATGAATGGAGTCATGTTAGAAATAAAGCAGAATATAATGAATATATACATAGATTAGGAAATTTAATGATTTTAGAGAGTGAAATTAATTCAGCTATAAAAAATAAAGATTTTATAGAAAAATTAAATAAATATCAAGATTCAAATTTATACTATCCTGATTTAATAGTTCAAAATTATTCGAAATGGGATTTTAACAGTATTGAGAATAGACAAGAATTTATGAGTAATACTGCTCTAAAAATATGGAACTATAAGTAAAAAAATAAAGTATAGATATATTCAAATATATCTATAC
>NZ_LBBT01000309.1 GCF_001006285.1 Paraclostridium benzoelyticum | reverse complement strand
AATATTGATAAAAGTTAATTCATAGATTATAATGTACTTTAAATAAAAAGTTACCAAATAGTATTTAATAAATCTTTATTTTAAACTGTATTTACAAAAATAGGATTGGTAACAATACCTTCAGGACTATATTGATTAGTTTTAAAAAATATTTCTGATGGTTTTTTATTTATTATTTTAAGGAGGAAGAAATGAATAATTTAGATTCAGACCCCGGGGCCTTTATGCCTCAAATAATTTTAATAGCATTACTTACTGCTATTAACGCGTTTTTCGCATCAGCAGAAATGGCTATAGTTTCTGTAAATAAATCAAAAATAAAACAATTAAGTGCAAGCGGAAACAAGAAAGCTCAATTGCTTGAAAAACTCATGGAAGATCCAAGTAATTTCCTATCAACTATTCAAATTGGAATAACTTTAGCTGGATTTTTCTCAAGTGCATCTGCTGCTACAGGGATATCTACACATCTTTCAAATGTATTAGCTCCACTTAGTATACCTTATTATAAGGAACTATGTATGTTTATAGTAACAATAATACTTTCATATTTTACATTAGTATTTGGAGAATTAGTACCAAAAAGAATTGCTTTGAAAAAAGCAGAAAAGATATCATTATTTTCGGTAAAGCCAATTTACATTATATCTAAAATTGCAAAACCATTTATAAAGCTTTTATCATTTTCAACTAGTCTGGTTTTAAAAATAATAAGAAATAATGATATGGATATTGAGGAAAGAGTTTCTGAGGAAGAAATTAGAACTTTAATATCACAATCTCAAGAAGATGGATGTATTGAAAATGAAGAAAAACAGATGATATATAGCATATTTGAATTTAATGATAAGACTGCTAAGGAAATTATGACATCTAGACATGATATGTTTGCGGTAGACATAGAAGATGATTTGGATGAAATACTAGAAGGAGTAATAGCATCAGGATACTCTAGAATACCTGTATATGAAGATAATAAGGATAATATCCTCGGTATATTATATGTAAAAGACTTATTAGTAAAAGCTAAGAAGGTTGGATTTAAAAATATAAATTTAAAAACAATGCTTCATGACCCATATTTTGTTTCAAAGTCTATTAGAACAAATGAATTATTTAAACTTCTAAAGGATAAAAAGGTCCACTTAGCGTTATTAATTGATGAATATGGTGGAATAGAAGGGCTAGTAACTATGGAAGATTTAATTGAAGAAATTATGGGAGATATTGAGGATGAATACGATAAAACTAAATCTACTATAACACAAATTGATGATAGTAATTTTATTGTAAAAGGATATTTGACAATAAGTGAATTTAACAATAAATTTGATATAGATATAGAGCAAGGTGACTATGATACTTTAAATGGATATATACTTACATTGTTAGGTGATTTCCCAGAAGAAGGTCGAGAAATTGAATTAGACAATTTTACATTTTTAATTGAAAATGTAAATAAAAGAAGAATTGAAGATATAAGAGTAAGTATAAAAAACAGATGTGCGCAAATATCATAATGAGTTTTTATACACTTGAAATTTAAACAAAAATGAGTAAATCCCTACATCTAAGGGTTTACTCATTTTTTTATATTATACAGCACTTAAACTAAAGTTATGAGTTAATAAGTGTTTTGCAAATTCATCTAGTTTGCTTATTGTTTGTTTTATATCATTTTCTGTTGTTTCATGATTAATAGCACACATTCTTAAAACAACTTTACCATTTAAAACTGTTGTAAATATTCCTGCATAGTTTTCTTGAAGTGCTAAATGTGAAATATTATTGTTAAGTGTATCTATATCTTGTTCAGACATTCCAGATGGAGCATATCTAAAATTGATAATTGCTAATTTAGGATCAGATATTATTTCCCAATTCTCAAATCCTAATAATGTATTCTTAATATATTCTGCAAGATGAATACCATATTCAATTCTTCTGCTCATTTCACTAGTTCCTAGAGTTTGTAATGTAAACCAAAGTTTAAGACCCCTAGTCGGTCTTGTTAATTCAATACCTATGTTTCCATAGTTTATTTCATCGTCATTTATATCTAAGTCTCTTAAATACTCTGGATTTTCACTAAAACTTTTTGCTAAATCGTTTTTGTCTTTTACAAGAACCATTGCACAACTATATGTTTGGAATAACCATTTATGTGCATCCCAACTTAAACTATCAGCATTTTCTATTCCTTTTAATAAATGATTATAGTTTTCAGATAATAATATCGATGCTCCATAAGCTCCATCTACATGCATCCATAACCCATATTCTGAACATATATCAGATATTTCTGGTATTGGATCAATACTTCCAGTATTTGTAGTCCCTGCACTAGCTATAACAACAAAAGGATGCAGTCCATTTGTTATATCATTTCTTATTGCTTTTTCTAGTTCATCTATCTTCATTCTATAATTTGAATCTGAAGGTATTTTTCTGATATTCTTAGGAGATATTCCTGATATTTTAAGTGCTTTTTTAATTGAACTATGAGTTTGATCAGATACATAAGCAGTTCCCAAATGTAATTTATCAAATGAAAGTTTGTTATCTCTTGCAGCTACCATTGCTGTAAGATTTGCCATAGATCCTCCTGAAACAAATAGTCCGCTCGATTGTTCTGTGTTATATCCAGCTTTTTCAGATAGCCATTTAATTAATGTTTTTTCAATAAAACTAGCAGCTGATGTTGTCATCCAGCATCCAGCATGCAAGTTATAAGCACTGGACATTACATCTCCAATCCAAGAATTCAAATCTGCTGGCCCAGGTATAAATCCAAAAAATCTTGGATGGTTTACTCTTGCTCCATACTCATAAACTTCTTTTATCATTTCTTCCATAACTTCTTGTACCTGTCTCCCCTGACTAGGTATATTTATGTTTCTAAGTTTATTTATTTGATTAGAATCAGCTACTTTTACTACTTCATTAGATTCTAACGATTCAAGTCCTTTAAAGTATTGATCAATAAAATAATTTAAAGAATTTTTAAGTTCTAAATTGTTCATGTTGCTTTACCCCCATTTCTACGCAATTGTCCTTGTCTTTTTTAAGCCACGTTCATGATATCATCAAAATATATATTAATCAAACTACGGTTTCTGTATTATAATTAAATTTCGCGCTTGTAAATCGTAAAATTCAAGCTTATATAACCAAATTTTGGAATAAATCGATTAAAATTAAATTTAGCAATTGCATAAACAGTTCGAAAGATTAAGAAAATAATAAAAAAATAGTTAAAAAATAAAGTAACTGTATGTTTATTCCCTTAAATAATTTAATTTACTTTAGATTATTTGAACCTACATATATGTGCTACAGGGATAAATAGTTTAAAATAAGTACATTTTTTGAGCTATGGTTATATGGATAGAATAGAAAAGCATATATTTTAATAACCTATTTAATAATCAATAATGTTAATAATTTAAATCATGTAATTTATAGATACTTACCATTAAAACATAAACTTTTGTTTATAAAAACTTAACTGATTAAATAAATAAGACTACTCCAAATCAACCTTTTGTAGAAGATTTTGTATCTAAAAGTTCTGCTGTTTTCGCTTGGAGTTCCATTCCATATAGAAGTGAGCATAGAAATCTTTATATCACATAAGAATCTCTTAATTGTGGTACTTGTGCTATTGAAATTTATGATCAAAACACATCATTGATGATCTTCCAGAATATAAATTTATAATTTATATGGCTTGTTTAGGCAAGACTTTTTAGCGTTTTCATAATTTAATTAACATTGTTTACAATAATCTAATTATATAAAAAAGGTCACTCTTATTGCCATTTGAGTGATCTTTTTTAATAAAACAAACAAATACAATGGTTAATCTATTTTCGATGTAGTAAAATAAATTGTAAAGATTAAAATTAACTAAAAATTAAGTATATAAGGATTTGTAAAATATGATGAAAATAAATAGCATATCAATATTTGATAATATAAAACCAGAAAGTAAAGAACAGTTAGAGAATATAATGACAAGTTTTCATGCACAAAGAAAAGAAACTTTATTCCTAGAAAAAGAATTTATTGATAATTTGTATTTTATAGAAAAAGGAAAAGTATCTATATACAAAATAAATGAAAATGGTGAGAGAAAGGTAATATTCATATTTAAAAATGGTGATGTAATAAATGATCTTTCCTTAGATCAAGAAAAAAACACTATTTTTGCTTGTGAAATATTTGAAAAGTCAACTATATTGAAGTGCCCTACATCTGAATTCATAAAAATAATGGAAAATGACTTTAATTTAATGAAAAATATATTAGTTCATACTCAAAATATTAATAGAAGACTATACAGACAACTAAAAAACTCTTCTTCAATAAATATAGATAAAAAACTTGCAGCAAAACTATATAGAATGGGAAAAGAGTTTGGATTAGAACAGGGAGAATGGACACTTATTAAAGCAAACATAAGTATTACATATATAGCAGAAATGCTTGGGTGTAAAAGGGAAAGTTTATCAAGAACAATGAAACAATTGCAAGACTATGGATTGGTCAAAATTATAAATAAAAATATTTATATAAAAAAAGAAGGTTTATCTAAATACTTTAAAGGTAATTAATAGAGAGTGCACATAACAATGTAATTAATGTTATGTGTATTTTTTTATAAATTCGATAAAAAGATATCAATATTGTTATATATATCACAGACATTCAAAAAATCGTATGCTACTATATCTTTAATAAAATATAGGAGGAGAGATTATGAAGATAAAATTGAATAGAGCAAACTTCGATAAAGGTCTTAAATTATTGAAATCGGAATATAAAATTTTTGCACCTGTAACGACCCCTTTTAAAGGAGTTTACTCTGATACAGATTTAACTAAATATGAGGAAATAAGTAGTATAGAGGATATAGAGTTTAATAAAAAATCTAACTTTTCACCAAAAGAAGTTATACTACCGATAACTCAAACATTATTTTATTTTACAGAAAAAGAATATAAAACTAGTGATATAGATAATAAAAAATTGATTATATTTTTAAGAGCTTGTGATATAAATGGAGTAAAAAGATTAGATGAGATTTATCTTAATAACGGTATTGAAAAAGATTATTTCTATGAAAGATTAAGAGAAAAAGTAAAGTTTGTTTTAATTGGGTGTAAAGAAAGTTTTAGAAATTGTTTTTGTGTAAGTATGGGGTCTAACAAAACTGATAACTACTCAATGGCATTAAATATAGATAATGATGAAGTTTATTTAGATATAAAAGATGAAGATCTAAATGTATTTAGTGGTGAAGATACGGAGTTTGAAGTTAACCATGCTAAGGAAAACCTTATCCACGTAGAACTACCTAAAAATATAAACCCGCTAGAACTATCAAAACATGAAATGTGGGATGAGTATGATTCTAGATGTATAGGATGTGGACGTTGCAATTTTGTCTGTCCAACTTGTACTTGCTTTACTATGCAAGATATATACTACAAAGAAAATGATAATGTAGGAGAAAGAAGAAGAGTATGGACGTCTTGTCAGGTAGATGGATACACAGATATGGCAGGTGGTCATTCTTTTAGAAAAAAACAAGGTGAAAGAATGAGATTTAAAGTGATGCATAAGATATACGACTTTGATAAAAGATTTGGATACCAAATGTGCGTAGGATGTGGAAGATGCGATGATGCCTGTCCACAATATATATCTTTTTCACAGTGCGTAGAAAAAATAAAAGGCATAGTAGATATCAATGAGGAGGTAAAGTAGATGAATCCATACATACCAGTTAATTCAAAGATTATAGATATAATTAAACATACAGATATAGAATGGACATTTAGGGTTTCTAGTAAAACCGAAGGAGTTTTACCAGGAATGTTTTATGAAATTTCAATTCCTAAATTTGGAGAAAGTCCAATATCAGTATCAGGATACGGAAAAGATTATATAGATTTTACTATAAGAAATGTAGGTAAGGTAACTAGTGAATTATTTAATTATACAGTTGGAGATAGCTTTTTTATAAGAGGACCTTATGGTAATGGATTTGATGTAAGTTTATACGAGGGAAGAGAAATTGTTATTGTAGCAGGAGGAAGTGGTCTAGCTCCTGTAAGAGGTATCGTAGAGCATTTTTACAACAATCCTGATAGATGTATAAGCTTTAAGTTAATAGTTGGATTTAAAAGCCCTCAAGATATATTATTCAAAGATGATTTAAATAAATGGAGTGAAAAACTAGACATATTGGTAACAGTGGATAATGCTGATAGTGATTATGATGGAAATATAGGATTGGTTACAAAGTATATTCCAGAGTTGAAGATAGATGATATAAATAACATATCTGCAGTAGTTGTTGGACCTCCTATGATGATGAAATTTACAGTAGCAGAGTTTTTAAAAAGAAATCTATCTGAGCACAACATATGGGTATCTTACGAAAGAAAAATGTGCTGTGGTGTAGGTAAATGTGGACACTGTAAAATGGATGATACTTATATTTGTATAGATGGACCTGTATTTGATTATTCTTATGCAAAGAATTTAATAGATTAGGAGGTATAACTATGATAAGAGATTTAAATACTAAGAAAGTAATGAAAAATGCTTTTAGAATAACTAAAACTAAATATGAAACTTCTCTTAGAGTGAGAATACCGGGTGGAAGTGTAGATCCAGAAAGTTTGATGATAATTTCTAAGATAGCTACAGAGTATGGAAATGGCGAAATACATATTACCACTAGACAAGGTTTTGAAATACTGGGTATAAAGATGGAAGATATGGAATCAGTAAACAAACTTATACAACCAGTAATTGAAAAAATGGATATAAACCAGGCAGAAAAAGAAGAAGGATATCCAGCTGCAGGTACTAGAAATATATCTGCATGTATAGGAAACAAAGTCTGTCCAAAGGCTCAATATCACACAACAAACTTTGCAAAGAGAATAGAAAAAGCTATCTATCCAAATGATTTACACTTTAAGATAGCACTAACTGGATGTCCAAATGACTGTATAAAGGCGAGAACCCATGACTTTGGAATAATAGGCATGACACGTCCTTTATATGAAAAAGAGAGATGTATATCATGTGGAGCTTGTGTGAAAAAATGTGAAAAACTATCCACTAAAGCTTTAAGTATGGAAAACTATAAAATCGTAAGAGATCACGATAAATGCATAGGATGTGGAGAGTGTACTTTAAACTGTCCTACTTCAGCATGGACTAGAGATGAAAAGAAATACTACAGACTAGCAATCATGGGTAGAACAGGTAAGAAAAATCCAAGGCTAGCAGAAGATTTCTTATTGTGGGCAGATGAAGAATCTATAATAAAAATAATACTTAATACTTATAAATATGTAGAGCAATATATAGCTAAAGATGCTCCAGGAGGAAAAGAGCATATAGGATATATAGTTGATAGAACAGGATTTATGGAATTTAAAAAGTGGGCATTAGAAGGTGTAAATTTAGATGATATAGTAAAAGTAAATGAAAATATTTACTGGAGCGGAATAAAATATTAACTTAAACTAGGGGGTAATTATGCATAACGAAACACTTGAAAAACTAACAGTCGCTGCTAAGAACAAAGTTAATTTATTAAATAGCAGTAGATTAAAATACATTGTATCATCAGCTTTTGCAGGCCTTTATGTTGGTATAGGAATATTATTAATTTTTACAATAGGTGGACTTTTAACATCAGCTAATTCTCCTATGACAAAAATTATGATGGGTGTATCATTTGCTATAGCATTAAGTTTAGTTGTAATGACTGGTAGTGAACTATTTACAGGTAACAACATGGTAATGACAGCTGGTACGTTAAACAAAGGCACTAGTACTAAAGACTTACTCAGAGTATGGGCTTATAGTTTTGTAGGTAATTTGCTTGGATCGCTTTTGGTTTCTGGATTATTTGTAGGTACAGGACTTGTTAATAAAGGATCTGTAATGGAGTTTTTCGCTACAACATCATTAGCTAAAGCATCACTTCCATTTATGGATCTTTTCTTTAGAGGAGTACTTTGTAACATACTAGTATGCGTGGCTGTAATGTGCTCATTTAGAACAAATGATGATACTGCAAAGTTAATAATAATATTTATGTGTTTATTTGCTTTCATAACTAGTGGGTTTGAACATAGTGTAGCTAATATGACTATATTTGGAGTAGCATTATTTTCAAGTGCTATCAAAGGAGCTACTCTTATGGGTGCAATATATAACTTATTTGTAGTTACATTAGGAAACATAGCAGGTGGAGCACTAGTAATGGGTGCTGGTGCATATATATTGGGTAAAAAAGATTAAGCAATGAATAGGCTTTAGTAAGGTGTGTTGGGTTAAAATAAAATTAGTAATAGAATAATAAAATAGTATCTACTGAAATTGTTCAATAGATACTATTTTTTATTTTAAATATGTTGTTATATAGCTAATTAACAACGTATTTATCTATATAAAATCTTATTGTTGATTTGCAACTTCTAGTTCATCACTTAGTAATGCAGCTCCTACTTCTAGTATAAATCTAAGTATTAAATAAAAAAATTCTATTTATTTCATTTTTTTACAAATTACGACAAAGTATATGTATTATACTATTTTATAGAAATTATACTATTTTTAAATAAAAGGAGATTTAAGTAAATGGCAAAACTAATAAAATGTAAATCTTGCTCTAATGAAATAGCATCTAATGCTAAATTTTGTCCAGGGTGCGGAGCAAAGAACAAAAAACCAATATATAAAAGGCCTTGGTTTGTGATAATAGCATTTTTTGTAATAATTGGAGTGATAGGTGGATCATCTGGTGGAGATTCTACTAAAACAAATAGTGCAACAACTGGAGCTGAACAAGAGGTTAGTCAGACTCAAAACCTAGAAGAAGGTGTTAAAGCAGAAAAAGATGTTCCAACAGAATATAAATCCGCATTGAAAAAAGCAAAAACATATAGCGATACTATGAGTATGTCTAAGGCTGGATTATATGATCAGTTGACATCAGAGTACGGTGAAAAGTTTTCAGAAGAAGCAGCACAATATGCTATAGATAATGTAAACGCAGATTGGAAAGAAAATGCATTAAAGAAGGCAAAAACTTATCAAAACGACATGGCAATGTCTCCAAGTGCAATCCATGACCAATTAATATCAGAACATGGCGAACAGTTTACAGAAAATGAAGCGCAATATGCTATAGATAATCTAGAGTAATTTTTTGTCTTTCCAATATAAAAAATACACTTTAAAAATTAAAATAACAAATAATTAATTTGATTTTTTATCAAATTAATTGTATTATTAAAACCTAAATAAAATTTTAGACTTTTAATAATATACCGATTAAAAATGCCTCCAAACTATAGATTTAGTTATGGAGGTATTTTTTACGCTTAAAGAAACTATGTTTAACTAATATTTATGGATAACATCTTGAGCATCATAATTTAGACGCTTTAGTGAAATAAAAAATAACATTTTGAGCAACGGACGAAGTGGTTAGCTACATGAGCGAAGCGAATTTTATATATTTATTGTGATTTTTTTCCATTTAAATTGTGCTATAATTTTATCATAAAATTTTTAAACTTGGGGGATTAAAATGTATAGTGATATTAAGATTATAAAAAAAGAAGTAAGGGACTTCTTGATAATTAACTTTAGCTTAATTACTTTTATATCTATCTTCATATTTATTCGCGCTGCAAAACCAAATAGCATTTCATTTTTATCAAGCTTTGCAGGATTATTTATGTACATTCCCGCATTTTCAGCAATTACTATTTTAAATATAAGCCATCATTATATCTTTCCCTCATCAATATATAGATTTTTTAATATCTTTTCTATTGCTACAATTACAAAGATAATTTTATGTATAATTGAATCTTTGTTTATAAACAACCTAAAGATATCTTTTTTAGTAGATGTTCTAGTATCTTGTTATCTTACAACTAGCATTTTTATGAATTCATCTGATTTTGAAATTTTAAATTTATGCTTTAACAAAAACTTTAAAAAAATTGTATTTGTAATATTGATTTCTTTAGCAATAACTACAATTAGTAATTTATCACAATTAAAATATATTCAAATTAGTCCTATAAATATTTTAGATTTAATTATGAGAGTTTTATTTATAGTGGGTTTAAATGTAGTCTTTGGATGTAATCTATTCTTTGGAGAGGAGTTTGGCTGGAGATACTTCTTACAACCTCGCTTACAAAATCTTTACGGAAAAAGATTAGGAGTTATTTTATTAGGTCCAATATGGGGAATTTGGCATTTACCTCTTTGTATAACTTTGTATAGCCCTGAAAGTCCAATATACTGTGTTATTACTCATATAATTGCATGTACTACTCTTGGAGTATTTTTAGGATATGCTTACATGAAAACCGAGAACCTCTGGGCTCCTATGCTAGTACATTTGTTAAATAACTCGATTGCACCTATAATTGGTAATTCACACGGCAAAGTTTATACACTAAAGACTCTTTTTTATGAAATTTTATTGTATTCAATAGTATTCTTGCCATTTTTACTTATAAAAGAATATAGCTCTAATCAAAAATTATATATTGATAATTAACATATATATTGAATTTTATAAAATAACACCCAACTCTAAAATTTAGACTTGGGTGTTATTTTAGCTCTATTATAATTAATACTTATAACTGTTCTTTCTTTAGTTTTAGGTATTCTATTCTTTCTAACTTGTGTTTAGTATCTTTTAAAACTGTTTTTTCTACTAAAGGATCTTTTTTCAGATACTCGTAAACTGCTTTAACAATAACTGTATTTAGATTATCTCCATCTCGTTCTGCCTTTAAATCAAGTTCTTTTTTTAAATCCATACTTACTGTTACCATAGTTCTTGTATTCGCTTTACTTACTGCCATTTTTACCTCCTAAAATCAATTTTGAAATATAGTGTAAATTTAGATGCGTCTTTTAATTTATTTTAAAATAGTGTTATCACTTTAATAAGTAAATTTTATCATATATTTATTATATCAATCAATTCAAATATTAATATACATATCTAAATTTAGTCATTTACATAATTATATTTAATACTTAAAAATTTAAACCTTACTATTTAATACAAAAGTGCAATCACTTTTTTTATAAAACAGGTTGAATATAGAACGTATGTTCTATATAATATTGCTATAGAATCTAATTTTGGAGGGGTTCAATGAAACAACTTTCTACTAATGAAAAACTAATTGTATTAGGGTATATAGAGGAGATGCTAGATATATTTAATACTGTTTTAATTGAAGAATTTAAAGATGGGGAAGAACCAAATATTATTTGTAATGGTAGTAAATTTTTAAAAAGAGATTTTGAATCTCTAAAAATAAAAATTCAAAATTTATAGCATTAAAAAACAGATATTTTATGAAAGGTAGTGATTTATATTGATCAGGGAAATTGTCAATATTGTTGGTAAGGAAGGTTCTTGGGCTTTACTTTCATTTGGATTGATACTTTACATACTAAAAGCTCAAGAAAAAAGGGATATCTTACAAGAACAAAGAGAGGAAAAATATCAAGAGATAATAGAAACTATGACATGTAAATTAGATATTTTGACTCGTCTTTCAGAAGACATAAATGATATTAAAAGTAAATTGCAAAATACAGTTCACTAGTTGTTTACATATAAAAAAGGATTGCTATTATAATTTAATATAATAGCAACCATTTTTCATTCTCTCAATATTTCATATATTCCCTTAAACCCTTCATCAACAACTAAATTTCTATAGTTACCTTTTTTTAAATCAAATCCTCTTCCCATCTGTTCCACTGTATATCCCTCTGATTCCATATACTCTGTAAAATCATTATAAGATCTACTTATATACCTCAATGGTTCATCTGAAATTTTTTCTACTTTCTCATTATTCAAGGTTATCTTAACAATATCACTTAATCCAATAAATGGATTAAGTATTTTAGAAGAGTTAATTAGATATACCATTACCAAACTGCTATTATTGTAAATTGTTATTATTTCAACATAAATTTAAGAAAATCTTAAGATTTATAATACTAAAACAGTGTTAGTATTTATATTAGTTAACCCATTAAATTTTGAAAGGAGGAATTTTTAAGTTATGTATATAATTTACCCACTTCTTTGTGCCATAATACCTTGTTTCATATATCAAATAATTACTATAAAATCTAAAAGTTTAGAAGATGAAACAGGCTTAATATTTCATTTTATATGGGTTTATGTTTTCTTATTTTATATTTATTTAGCAATCAACGTAGCTGGAATCGGGAGTATGTGGGATATAGGCCAGTATGGAAACATCATCCGGATAGAAGAGATAAACTTAGTTCCATTTAATTCATCAGGTGTTATTACATACATACTAAATGTTATAATGTTTATGCCTTTAGGTTTTTTACTTCCTCTAATTTGGGACCAGTGTAGGAGTCTTCGTAAAGTATTTTTGGTCGGACTATGTTTTTCATTATCAATTGAATTTTGCCAATTATTCAATCATAGGGCTACAGACATTGATGATTTAATGATGAACTCATTAGGAGCTGTTTTAGGATATTTAATATGGTTCTCTTCAATTAATTTAGTTGAACGAGTAAGTAAGTCCCCTATATTTGTTTCTATGAATAAATCAAATATCCAAAATAAATTTAGTTTATATATAAATAAAAATACTGTCTCTATATCTAAACATGAACCAGTCATTTACCTTGTATTAGCTGTTTTAGGAGAGTTTTTATTTTACAACTGGATGCTTATACCGAACTAATTTTACAAATCATTTATATCTTAAATGTTAAAATAACTTTAAATATATCAAATTCATAAGGGGTGAATGGAATGAAAAAGGAAAAATTTATAATATTAAGTTCACTTGTACCAATTCTAATGCTAATTAATATAACAGTTTTTAAATGTATTTTAATTGCTAATATAATAATAGCTTTAACTTTAGCACTCATTTCTGGAAAACTAGTATCTGAGGTTATAAAGTTAAGAAATAGGAATATCTAAATTAAAAAAGTACTTACTGTAATAGTAAGTACTTTTTAAGTTTTAATTCTTAAGTTTAAACTTTGATATCAGTTTATCTATAAAATATCCTATTGCTGCAAATCCAATCCCTGACATCCCTAAACTAGGAACTGAATCTTCGAATAAAAATCCAACAATAAGTCCAATACAGCCAAATATACACATAATTTCCCAGCTAAACTTTTCATCATTTGTTTCGATTTCTTCCTCATCATAAACTAATGAATCTACAGTTACATCAAAAAATTTTCCAATAGATTTTAAACTTTCAATATCGGGCATATCCTCTTGATTTTCCCATTTATCAATATATTGACTTGATATGTTGAGCATTTTACCTAGTTTTTCTTGTGAAAATTCATTTTCAATTCTCAATTGCTTTAATTTATCTCCAAAATTCACTTTCATCCTCCTAAAGTATCTCCTTATAAGTATAATATCTTTATTAATTAAGATAACACAACTTATAATCTATTTTTACACAATGGATTAATATGTATAAATTTTGAACTTAAATATTCTACTATTTAAAAACTGATTGATATGATAACAAAAATAACATACCATTAATTCTAAAAAGGAGTAATACTATGATAAAAAACTAGAGTTAAAAATACCAAATATGATTTATATGCATAGCTTTCTAGAAAATATAAATGACTATCAAACAAACGATGATTTAGAATATTTTAATATGTATAAATCAGCAATAAATAACTTCGAACAATACGTAAATAAATTAAACAATAATGCTAAAGGACTTGATTTACCCGAAGGGTATATTCCCTCATCAACTTTTTGGCTAGTAAATGATGATAACAATGTCTTAGGAGTAGTTAGAATTAGACATCAAGCAATTCCTTTACATGGTCATATTGGCTATGACATAGCTCCACGATATAGAGGTAATGGCTATGGTAATAAAATATTAGAACTTGCATTACCTTTAGCAAAGAAACTCGGTATTAATCAAGTTATATTAAATTGTGAATCTACAAATATACGCTCCCAAAAGGTCATACAATTAAATAATGGTATATTGTTTAAAACTATAGTAGGAGATGGAAAAGTTTATAATCAATTTATTATTGAAGTATAAATATATCTATATGTTTTTATATATTAAAATGTTTTATAATAAAATTTTTCATTACAATTTTTGATACAAAATCACATAAATTCTAACTTGTATATAACTATTACAATTATAGTTAATTAGCTTGTTAACAGTTTCAAATACTAATTAAGTACATTTAAATAAATAGTAATCGAAAATAATTTTAAATTTTTTGTAGAAGGAAATCGGAAACATTTATCAAATACTTATATTGCAGGAATTCTTGCATTCATAGATTTATCAACTCATTCATTTGTCCTGCTTATTTGATTTAAAGAATTTTCAAATATACAATTCTGCAAAATTCACAAGATATTTGTTGTTATAATAACAACAAATGTGAATACAATTATACCAAAGGAGATGTTTAAAATGAAAAGCAATAACTTAGCTCCATTAAATTCTAAACCTAACTTTAAAGGTATTTTGGGTGTTGCTTCAGTTTGGTTTGCTGCTCATGTCGGTGGAGGCTTTGCTACAGGTAATCAGACAATGAATTTCTTTGTTGAAGATGGATGGTATACCTTCTGGATACCAATCCTAATTATCGGTATTATATCTTTAGTTTATAGGGAAACAATGATTATGGCTAAAAATCATCAAGCTTATGACTACAGAACAATAGCTAAAAAACTTTATGAACCATACGATAAGGTACTACCTATCGTATTTGAGATTTGTTACTTAATAATAGTTTTACTTGCTACAGGAGGCTCTATTGCTGGTGCAGCTGCATTATTTACTGAATTTGGACTTAGCTACAACCTAGGTGTAGTGATAACCGGATCAGTACTATTTATACTAACAATATTTGGTGCTAACCTAATTAGAAGTGCCTCTTCATTTATGACTATAATAATAGTCGTTTGTCTTGCTCTGATATGTTATATAGGAATTTCTGCAAACTCTGATAATTTTGTTCAATTAGCAACAACTGGATATGCAACTTCATCAGTTTGGGAAGCCCTATGGTCAGGTCTACAATATGCTGGGTTCCAGGCTATAGTATGGTCAATAGTTGTAAGTGTTTGTCAACCTCTTAAAACAGATAAGGAAATCAATCTAACAACTATAATAGGATTTGTATTAAACAGTGTAATGATAGTACTTAGTTGCATGATGTTATTTGCATGGCTTCCAGGAAATTCCGGAGAAACACTTCCTATTCTTTACATTTGTAAGCAAATAGGTAAAAACTGGCTTGTAGTCTTATACTCTATTGTACTTTTACTTGCATTCATATCTACTGGTATAGGGTGTGTATTTGGTGCAATTGCAAGATTTGAAAATATTATTAAAGTTCCATCAAATATAACAGTTAGAAGAGGAGTTCTTTCTCTATGCTGTATGATACTATCTATGGCTATATCTCTTTTCGGTCTTACAAACATAGTTAAGATTGGATACGGATATACTGGTATAATTGGTGTTTTCGTTGTAATAATTCCAGTACTTACTGTAGGACATATTAAAAATAAAAAATTCAAATTAAATCAACAGATTCCGAATACACAAGAGAATGTAATTGTAGAAGAGTAGAATTAATTATAAATTTTTTGTAAGTTCATAGCTAATTGCTAAAAATAAATAAAATGCCTTAGAATCTTAATTAACTAGATTCTAAGGCATTTTTTACGCTTAAGTAAATTATACTTATGGATAACTTATAAAATGCAGTGATCCCCTATTTTGTTGAATATAAAAAAATTAAATTTTGAGCGACATGATCGAAGCGAGTTTTTTATTTTAAAATATAGAGAGTATTTTTACATGTTTTTCTTTTGTAAGATTTTTAAAACATTTATTATCTATATTCATTTTTTCTAGAATTCTAAAATTTTTATTTGATACAAATTTTTACTTTGCTTAATGTAAATACTTATACTACATTTTTATGGAATAGTATTTGAATGGTTGATAATATAATTATCTAAGGGGTGGAAATATGAGTTTAAGTTGCTTAGATTTTTTAATTTATCCAATCATATATATTTTATCAATGCCAATTTTAGTTTTATTTCATGAGTTAGGTCATGCAATTTCCGCATTAATACTTACCGATGATATTGTAAGCATTTACATAGGAACGTCTAGTTTAAATACGAGATTTAGATTTGGTAGGTTAACTATTTATTTTAATGGTTATTCATCCTTAATGGATATATCATATGGTTGTGTAAATTGGAATCCAATGTATAATAATTTAAAGTCAATTTTAATGAATGCCGCTGGACCCCTTATATCTTTATTAATTGCTTTTCGATTTTTTATAATTTTAGATAATTATCATCTATCATATTTTTTAATTAAGGTTTATAATGGAATATTTATTTTCAGTTTTAGCCAATTTTTATTTACAATTTTTCCAATTAAATACACTTATAGACCCTATATCGGGTTTTCAAGTGATGGGTATAAAATCTTACAACACTTGAAAATACTACATTAGATCATTTGATTTTACTTAATCTAATTGCAAAAACAGGAAAATACAATATTTTTATCGTTAATTTTAAATTTGTGTAACATTTTGTTTCCTTTACTTGTCCATAGATTTAAAATAAAATATATAATTATATATTTTATTGAGGTGGTAAAAT
>NZ_LBBT01000308.1 GCF_001006285.1 Paraclostridium benzoelyticum | reverse complement strand
GAATTAATATTTAATTTATATACATAATATATTTATAACAGGTTTGGAGTGAAGTGAATGAATATACTTAATTTAAATACACATAATCATTTAAATCAATTTAAGGATGATTTTTATGATAGCAATGAATGTTACTTGATATTATCAACAGCTTACGAACTAAATAAAATAAAATCTATTTTAGATATAGATGAAATAACATTTAAAGATTGTTTAGATTTTGATGATAGCATACGATTAGATTTATTTGATAATTACGATTTTTTAAGTCTGAATATATTTGAACTTAAAAATAGTAAAGCTATTATAAGTGAAATAAATATATACTTAGCTGATAATTACATTCTTGTTGTAAGTGATAAAGATACGTTCATATATAAGTACATTTTAAAAATGATGAAAGACAATTTTAAAGTAGATGAAAATCCAATTGTAGCACTATTTAAAATAAATTATTTAATTTTTAAAGAAATAATAGTAAATAGTTTCGAAAGCTTAGAAAAATTAGAAGATATGATATTGGAGCTGGAAGATAAAATGCTTCAAGGGGTTAGAGATCAATATTTTCATGAAATTAGTGATATTAGAAATTTAACTAGAACTGTAGTTAAGAATACTAGGCCATTACTTTATATAGGAGATAGAATACTAAAAGAAAACATACGATATTTAACATATTCAGATATAAAAAAACATAACCTTGAAAACTTACAAAGTATTGATTTCGGGATAGATAAGTTGTATAATTTCGCTATTTCCACAAGAGAGTTAGCAGATAAGCTATTAGATATATATTCTTCCCAAGTAGCTGAAAAAACTAATAATTTAATAACTAAACTAACATTACTTACTGCTATTTCAGCTCCCCTTACTATAATAACAGGTATATACGGAATGAACTTTAGTTTTATGCCTTTTCTTCAATGGCGTTTTGGATATTATTTCACAATAGGATTTATGTTCTTAATAATGGCATTAGGTATAATTATATTTAAATCTAAAAAAATGCTTTAGTATTTGAATTTTGATATAATGTAAATACATTAAATAACTGGAGGAAATTATGTATTTAAAAACTAATGACAATATAAACCTTTATGTGAATAGGGTAGGAGAGGGTATAGATTGCATATATGTACATGGAGGCCCTGGTGCTTGGAGTAAAGATTTCGAAAAATTTTGTGGTATCTATATGCATAGTATATTCAATATAGCGTATTTAGATCAAAGAGGTTGCGGAAGATCTGAAGGAGATTATAATTCAAACTATTCTATCGATAGATTAGTTGAAGATATAGAAGAGGTTAGAGTGAAGCTTAACATACAAAAATTTATAATAATTGCACATTCATTCGGGGGAATTATAGCAACTTCATATGCAAGTAGATATGAAGAAAATCTAAAAGGCATAATATTAATAAACTGCACCCTAGATTTTAAAGAAGCGTTAAAAAGCCAAATAAAAGAAGGGTGTAATCTTTTAGGTGTAAATCAGATTGATTGTGATACAAACTTACAAAACTTAATATACATTTGGAAAAAAGTAGTATTTAATTTAGTGAGGTATAATTTGTACTATATGCTTCAATTCAAAAGTATAAGTAACTATGAAAAGTTAGAAATTTTAGATAAAGAAATTTTAAACACAAAAATGTCTGAGCTTGCATTTGAAAATAAAAACTATTTTCTAGATTATACCTATTTAACTAAGAGCATAAAAATTCCGACTTTAATAATAACGGGAAGTGAAGACTATGCAGTAGGAATAGAGCATCACGAAAGTTTTGAATTTAAAAATAGCATAATCAAAACTATAAATGGAAGACATACTCCTTACATAGAGGATTCATCAAAATTAATAAATATTATAAAAGACTTTGTGTCTGTATTTATTTAAAACAGATATTAGTTTACATAATATTATTATTTTAAACTATATTTTAATTTTATAATCGGAATATAAATAAAAGCTTTAATTTGGATTCTAA
>NZ_LBBT01000307.1 GCF_001006285.1 Paraclostridium benzoelyticum | reverse complement strand
TATTTTACAAAGTCCCTATTAATTGTGTAACAAAAGATGCAATTTTATTATAATCTATAGAATTTTTAAAATTTATTATATTGTCTACCATGAAGTTTATTCGATCATTTAACCTTTTATCAACTAAAGCATCTAATAAGTTTTTTAAGTCATCTTCATCGTTATATACAATGCCTATACCTTTATCTATTATAAATCGAGCATTTTCTATCTCTTGTCCAACTTTAGGAAGCATGACAACTACCGGAATTTCACTTTTTATAGCTTCAAATAAAGTTGCACCACCAGGTTTTGTTATCAATAATGTATGTTCTTTTAATAAAGATGGCATATTTGTTACAAATCCTAAAACATTAATGTTTTTAAGAGGTTTTTTTTCTGTCAATTTATCATAAAGTTTTTGATTTTTACCACAGACTATAGTGACTTCTAATGCATCTTCATTTAAGTTTAACAAATCATCTATGTAGTAAAAAAAATCATCCTCCATATCAAATAAACCTCTACCACCACCAACTATAAGTAATTTATGTTTTTTGAATGCATTTTTTTCTGAGTTATGCTCAAATTCTTTTTTTACAGGAACGCCAGTTACTTTAACTATATTAGGGTTTATACCTTTTTGTACATATCTATTTTTTATTTCATGAGAAGCCACAAAATACATGTTAGTAGTTGGATAAATCCATTCAAGACTATCGACAACATCTGTAACTACTGTAATAGTTGGAACTTTAAACTCAGGATTTTTAGTTTTGAAATAATCAACACAAGTACATGCCATAGGAAACGTTGAAATTATAAGATCTGGATTAGTTTCCAATATATACTGAGACAATTTTGGAGTATACATTTTATAAGCTATATCATGTCTAGAATCAAATGATTTTTTTAAATAGTAATAATAATTGTATAATCCAGGTGTATATTTTGTATTAGCCTCATAAAGCTTAACAAGTGGTTTGTTCATTTTTGGAACACTTGCACTTATAAAATTCTGGATAACAACTTTATATGAAGGCTGTTCTTCAAGTATGTACTCTTTAATAGCATTAGCAGCACTTATATGTCCGGCCCCAAATTGAGCTGTAAGAATCAATATTGTTTTTTTGGTGTTATTCAATATATCACCTCTTTTTTAAAATTTAATTAATGATAGTATTATACATTTATATAAATATTAAATCAATTATATATTATATGTATGGAGGTAATGGATGGAAGGAATTGATACAAAAGAAAAAGGAAATGATTATAAAAATTTTGAATTGATGGATTCATTTAGAATAGTAATATATTCTATTTGTGGAGTTTTTATATTTTTTATACCAATAAATTTAAAAGGATCTACAAATACAATTATATACCACTTATATTTTTTTATTCAAGACAAGTATATAGAATTAATTAAGTTGTATTTATTTATAATGGTAACTATAGGATCTATATTACCTATAGTTAAGCATAAAGAAAAGGAATATGATGCATTTAGCAATATAATAAAGTGTATAAAACCTGTAAGTATATTATTTATACTTATAATTTTTTCTAAAATCGAATTTAGAGCATACAATAATAGTAGCTTGCTATTTATGAGGGATTTTTTATTGAAATCAGTTATTGTTTTATCAATAAGTTCTTTATTTTTACCTTTTATAACAGAATATGGGTTATTGGAAATTTTCGAATCATACTTTCAAAAATATACTAAAAAAACTTTTAAACTAAGTGGAAAATGTGTATTAAATATATTAGTGTATTTATTTGTAGATATATTTAGTGGAATGTTTATGACTAGTCAGTTATATAAAAAAGGAAGGCTTAGACAAAGTGAAGCGTGTATAATGGTTTCTTGTTTTTCTTTTACTAGTATTTTAAATTGTTACTATTTAGCAGATGAATTAAATTTAAAGTCTGTAGCATTTACTATTTTTATGGTTATAAGCTTATCATTAGGTGTAAATTTTTTAGTATGTAGGATATGGCCTTTAAAAATTAAGAAAAAAACTTATTTATACAAAAATTCTTATAAAGAATGTAGCTTTAAAAAGGATAAATTTAAAAATGCAATAAGGAGACATTTATCTACTAAAAAAAATAATAAATTAATATATTACATGTTTGAAAATTTTAAAGAATCATTTAATATAATTATGACAATATTACCCAATTTAGTTATAATTATATTTGTAGGAGAGTTTTTAATAAATAATACAGGATTGATTGACACTATAGGTGAAATTACTTATCCAATTATAGAACTGCTTAAACTACCATCAAAAGTTCAAATAAATGAAGCTTTATGCTTAGGTATGTTTAATGGAGGCAGGTATATAGAATTTATAAATAATGATATAAAAGATATATCTGGTCTTATAATATTTATAATATCTATAGTGCAAACGATATCAATCAGTACTAATATGGTATATGTAAGTAGTACTGATATTCCCATTAAAAAAATTGAACTTTTAGCCATTGGGATAGAAAAAATATTAATATCTCTAACAATAATTTATTTATTTTACTATTTAATTATAGGAAACTTATAAAAATAGGGAGGTTTAGGTTATGGAATATAAATCAGAGTTAGTAAAAAAATATTTAACAGAAGTGTTAAATATACCAAGTCCATCTGGTTATACTCAAAATATAATGGAGTATATAACAGGAGTTTTAAAAACTTTAAATGTAGAGTATAAGGTAACAAATAAAGGGGCTGTAGTTGCCACAATAAAAGGTGACGATGATGAATATCAAAAGACTTTATCTTGTCATGTAGATACATTAGGAGCTATGGTAAAAGAAGTTAAAGGAAATGGAAGATTGGCATTAACTCAAGTTGGTGGATATATGATGACTTCAATTGAGGGTGAATGTTGTGAAATACATACCAGATGTGGAAAAGTTTATGAAGGTACTATCCAAACTATAAAACCATCTGTTCATATACACTCTGATTGTAGAGAACTTCCGAGAGTTCCAGCCAACTACGAAGTTGTTATAGATGAGCAAGTTTGTTCTAAAGAAGATACTGAAGAATTAGGAATAGAAGTAGGAGATTTTATATCTTTTGATCCTAGAGTTAAGATAACTGATTCTGGATTTGTAAAATCTAGACATTTAGATGACAAAGCTTCAGTTGCAGCAGCTTTATATGTTATAGAGTATTTAAAACTTGTTGGAATAAAACCCAAACATACTGTAAACTTTTTCTTCAGTAATTATGAAGAGGTTGGACATGGATCATCAGCAGCTGTACCAGAAAAAACTAGAGAGTTTATAGCTATAGATATGGGATGCCCAGGAGAGGGTCAAAACTCAACTGAATACGATGTATGTATATGTGCAAAAGATTCAGGTGGACCATATGATTATGAGTTAACAAATAGGCTTATTCAAATTGCAAAAGATAATAACATAGGATATAAGGTTGATACTTACCCTAATTATGGATCAGATGCAGGTGCTATGCTAAAAGCTGGATATGACGTTAAAACAGCTTTAATAGGTGCTGGAATATTTGCATCTCATGGGTATGAAAGAACTAACTTAGAATCTATTATAGAAACTATAAAATTAGTAACAGAATACGTTAAATAATAAAAGTTAAAAAGTCGTACTTTTCGTAAGTTTTAATTAGTGCCACTATCTAAATTTCCTACATACAGGCTTAGAAACATGCCTGTAAATGTCGCTTAAATTAGGTAGTTACACTGGATCTTCAAAAGCGAGGAGTACGACTTTTTTAGTGAGAGAGTGAGGGATGGGGAATAAAAAATTTAACAAGGTATTGTGTAACACACAGTAGTGTGCTATCATATGGTTATGACGATGATTAAACAAGGTACTATATAAAGCATAGTAGTTATTTTATAGAAAGGATGGAGTAAATGAATACACAATTTAAAAAAGGTGTTTTAGAGATATGTGTTCTAGCTCTTATATCTAAAAAAGATATGTATGGATATGAAATAGTTCAAAACATTTCTAAGGTTATAGAAGTGAATGAAGGAACTATATATCCTTTACTTAGACGTTTGACTAAAGAAGAGTATTTTGAGACATACATACTAGAATCAAATGAGGGGCCAGCTAGAAAGTATTATAAGATAACGGGGTTAGGTAAAGAAAATTTAATAAATCTTATAAAAGAGTGGAAAAACTTTACTAATGCAGTAGATTATCTTATTAATTTAGATTAAGGAGGTACTAAGGTTGAATAAAAGAGAATTTTTAGAAATATTAAAAGATTATTTATCTAATCACTTTTCTGATGATGAGGTCAATGATATATTAAGAGATTATGAAGAATACTTCATAGATGGCGAAATAGAAGGGAAAAGCGACTTGCAAATTATAGAATCTCTAGGATCGCCTAAGTCTATAGTTAGAGATTTAGTAGGTGAAATGAAAGAAAGTAAAATTAATGATAGTAACAAAAAATTTGATAAACTTCATGATGGTATAAATCAAGTCAAAATAAGGCTAAAAGATAGTTACTATAAAACTAAAGATGTTATAAATAATAAGTTAACTCCAAATTTAAGAAATGATGATGAGGGATTATCAACAAAACTTATAAAAGTACTACTAGCTTGTTTGAGCTTTGGATTAATGTGTATTTGGGTTTTATTTATATTAATGATGGCAAGTGCAGGTTTAACTATTGGGGCGTTAAATATAGCGTTTATTGCTTTGTTAGGGACTTCAGGACCGTTGTTTGGATTAGATAGTTCTATAGCTGCGCTTATAATATTTTCGAGTATAGGAATTATAGGGTTTGATATATTGGTAGTACAGGTTTATATATACATTATGAAGTTAGGCAAAAAAATATATAAGCAATATATAAACTGGTTAAGAAACAAGAAAAAATATATACATGCAAAAGAAAATAAAATAAATTATAAAGGAGATGATATAGATGAATAAGAAAATAACTATATTTGCAGTTATATTGATTGCTATAGGAATTATAGGGACTATATCATCATCGATAGCTGCAGTACCATTTGCAACTAACTATATAAATGAATGTGCAAAAAAAGCAAGTGAAAAGGTCACGATATATGAAAAGAAAGTTAATGTAAGACAATTAGATATAGACACTAAGAATATAACTGTAGAAGTTAAAAAAAGCAACTCTGATAAACTTAAAATTGTTCAAGTTGGAAGATTAAATAACAATACATTAACCATAGAGAATAAAGAAAATACATTTGATATAAAACAAAATGAAGAAAATAGACATATAGATATGGAAATTCAGGGATTTGGTGATGCTGTAATAAATATGCTAAACTTAGGTTCAAACAAAATAATTGTATATGTTCCAAATAATGTAGATATACAAGCGAAAACTAGATATGGAGATCTAATTATAACGGATAATGATGTATTAAATGAAAAAGTAACTTTTTCAAATGAATATAGTCAAATTACATTACCAAAAGAAGCTAAAACCTTAGAGAACTTAACTATAAGTTCAAACGGAGATATAAATCTAAAAGCTAGTGAAATATTAGGAATAAAGAATATAAATATAAGTACTACTGCAGGAGTATATTTACAATCTATGCCTGATGATGTATTTATTGAAAATATAGAAAAATTTATACCAGAAACATTTAATATAATAGCAACAAAATATTCACCTAGTATAAATATAGAATCTACAATTCCTATTGCAAAAAAATTAAATATAGATAATAAAAATGGAATGACGTATTTAGATTTACCTACCGATAAATATAATATAGAATTTAATTTAGATGCATCGGAGAATATACACTTTGAAGATGAACAAGATAATAATCAAGAACCTATGAAAAAATTTAATGGAACCATAAAACAAAATGAAGAAAATCAAAATAAATATAATGTAGATATAAAATCACAAATAATAAATATTAGAAATATTTAAAATAAAAGGAGCTTTAAAAGCTCCTTTTTTATTAGTTATAAGAGTTAAAGTCAGATTTACTTGATAAGTAAGTAGCCATAGCTAACATACCAACTCCTAAAGTGAATTTTGCTTGTTGCTTAACTGCATACTTAGCAACAGGTACAGTTACTTTTCTTGTTTTTGGACTAACTAGGCTAAGTCCTGTTAGAACTGTAGCAGAAACTGCTGTAGCTGTCATCACAGGATGTTCTTTAGCATAATCCTTTATATAGTCAACTGTAGTTTTTGGTTCATCAAAACACTCAAAATTTGTACCACAGCAACATTCATCATAAGGATAGTTTACTTTAGACTCATAGTTGTCTTTTTTTTTACTGTATTTTCTACATCTTCAGCAATTTCATTTGTTTTATCAGCTACATCATGTGCAACACCATTAGCTTTTGATAAAAGTTCATTAGCTTTTTGTTCAGCTTTTTCTATATACTCTTGTCCTTTTTTAGTATAATCATCAATTTGATTATTAATGTTTTCATTATTTATTTTGTTATTATTCAAATTAATCACTCCAATCAACTATAATTTAGTGTTTTGATATAAATTTTAATTCACATATATCTTATGTAATAAAAGAAAATTTATAGTAAGAAAAAAATAAGTTTAAAGGTAATTTTTGTATATATTTTAGACATTATTAGTAACCACACAAAGAGACTTTCATATAATTATTATTAAGCATATTAATTTGCTTAGTTAAAATAAAATACAACAAAGGGGTTTTGACTAGCTATGAGTACAATGAGAAAAAAGAAAAAATGTTATAATAGCTGTTCTGCAAATATAGGCTGTAACCAAAAAAAAGAAAAAGAGAGCTACTGTGAACCATGTAAAAAACCGGTTCATAAAAAATGTGAACCAGTAAAAAAATTAGAACCAACTTGCTGTCCTCCAGGTCCATGTGATGACTGTGAAATAAAATTTGATGATACATGTGTTAAGCTAGCACAAGAAGCGGAAAGATTATTTAAAAAAGCTTTAGATTGTGAATGCTTAGCTGTAGAGTCATATGAAGAAGCTAA
Organism: Paraclostridium benzoelyticum; assembly: GCF_001006285.1. Lineage (GTDB taxonomy): Bacteria > Bacillota > Clostridia > Peptostreptococcales > Peptostreptococcaceae > Paraclostridium > Paraclostridium benzoelyticum. Next base: position 5,898 of record NZ_LBBT01000307.1, on the reverse strand, counting down.
AGAATTTGATAAAAAAGCTAAAGCATTAGAAGCTAAAGCTAAAAAATTAGCTAAAGAGTCTATGGAAAATGAAACAGAAGCTGAAAAACTTAGAAAACAAGCAAATCAACTTTTATGTAAATCGGAAGACCTTTGTGCAAGAGCAAAATGTTTATACAAAGAAGCTGAGCAATCAGGGGATGAAGCAGAACAATATTGCGAAAAAGCTAAATGCTTATATGAAAAGTCTCAAAATGTAAATGAACAAGCAAAATGTCTATATTCTCAAGCTATGAAATGTGATGAAAAGGCTATGAATTGTTATAAAGCTGCTGGGGAAAAAATAAAAGAATACGAAGGTAAATCTAAAAAATGTGAAGATATGATGAAAAAATGCCAAGAAAAAATTGCTGGATGCTATGAAATGGATGACTGCAAGCCGAAAAAATCTTGCTATGTGGATTTAGGAATAGAAGAACCATGCAAAGAAAAGAAAACATGTAAGCCATGTAAACCAATGCATATATGCAAAGAAGAAAAACAATGTAAACCAATTTACACATGTAAAGAAGAGAAGTCAAGTTGTACATGTGAGCCTAAATATGTAAGTCCAACTTATTGCAAACCTAAAAAGGAAGTAAAACAACCATGTGGATATGAATTTAACTTCTGTAATGGACAAAATAACAATCAAAATAAAGATGAATACTGTGATTTAGACGATATAATGTTAATTAAAGAAGAGGAAACAGGATTATATATAAATCCTATATATAATATGGAACCAATGCAATATATGGGTGAATTTGCAAATAAATATCCATCAATGGATGAACCATATATGTACATGGAAAATATGGGAATGGAAGAAATGCAAGATATGTGGATGAACTATTATATGTATATGCAAAATATGATGAATAATATGATGTATAACTTAGAAGATTAATTAACTAAAAAATCAAAGCTCATAGTTTTTAACTATGAGCTTTGATTTTTTTGGCATAAAATAATAATATAATATATGTATAGTTAATTTTAGGTAGAGAAAGGAAAAGTTATAATGTTTTTAAAAAAAATTGTATACGTAGCTATAATTAGTTGCGTGATTTTAGCATGTATTGGGTGTAATACTTCTGATTCAAAGAAAGAGTCTAATAATGAAAAAGTAGCTAAAAAAATAGAGAAAGAAGAATTTAAACCTTTATTTGAAGTTCAAAAAATTCCAGATAATATATATGAAAAGATGATTGGAAATTCTATTCCTGATAAAGACTTTGTTGATAAAAATTCTTTGGATTATTTGAAAATAACATACTATGGATTTGATAATAAGCCGCACATAGGTGATATGGTAGTTAGTAAAGAAGTATCGAAAGAAGTTATAGAAATATTTAAAGAGCTGTATGAAAATAAGTATCCTATAGAAAAAATAAGTCTAATTGATAATTATGGTGCAGACGATGAATTATCTATGTCAGCCAATAATACATCCTCATTTTGTTATAGGGTTGTAGATGGGTCAAAAGTGTTATCAAATCATTCAAAAGGATTAGCTATAGATATAAATCCTCTTATTAATCCTATGGTCAAAAACGGAGATGTAAGCCCTAGAAAAGGTCAAGATTACATAGAAAGAAATGAAAATGTTAAAGGCATGATAACAAAAGGAGATGCATGTTATAATGCATTTACAAAAAGAGGTTGGACATGGGGTGGTGAATGGTCAAACTTAAAAGACTATCAACACTTTGAAAAATAAAAGAGACGTAATCGCCTCTTTTATTTTTTTTATTTAGTTAATTCAGACTCTATTTGTTTATACAAGTTTTCCATCATCGTATTAAAATTCCTATTTGCATTCATATAATTAGAAACTAGAGGATGATTAAAAAATTTATCGTAATCTCTATTTAGCTGACTTATTTTTTTTGAGGCATCTTCTATTTTATATCTAGAATATATATGGTTTTTCTTTTTTACATATTCATCGAATTGTTTTCTTAAAGTCGAATTTCTATCAAGGTCTTTCTTTGCTTTATTCATAGTCTTAAACTCGTTAGTATTTCTTATACACAATGCTAAATCTTTTGCCTTATCATTAATATTCATAAAATACCCCCTTGAAAAGTATAAATTAACTTAATAATATATTATAAAAATAAATAATAAGTGTTACTTATCTTTCAAATTAAAGTGTAGCAAAATTAACAATTATGAATAATATATACTATGAAGTACAAAGACATATAAGAACCTTACAACGTGGAAAAAGAGACCTTTATTTCAAAGGTCTCTTTTATATTACATCAGTCATAATGTCACTATGTATGAAATTTTCACTTTCATCACAAGGAAATAAATCTTTTAAAAATATGTTTCTTAAGATCCCATATTCATTTTCTTGTTGAGTTTTGAATTCAAACCCTTTATTTAAAATATTGTTTATGCTATGGATATTATCTACAGCAGCTACTGTTAATATATATTTTTTACGTTGAGATTTAGCTATATCTATTCTTAAATCAAGTAATTTGCTTTGAAGAGAATTACCTCTATACATAGGATGAACCATAACAAAACCTGATATATAAGTGCTTTTAAAGTCTTCTACAGAAACTCCTAAATAAGATAAAAGTTCTAAATCTTTTATGCTAGGGACATCACAAAGAGCACAAGCAATAAGATCTAAACCTACATAACAACCAATTATAAAACCACCATTATCGACGGTTTTTTTTAATGCGGCATGATCTCTATTTTTTAACCAATTTTTATTATCCATAGAATTACTCACTTCTTCGTAGAGTTTTGAGACATCACCAAAATTTTCCTCACTTAAAAAACGAAAATTTGCATATATATTATTAGTAAGAACATTATTTACTTTAGACAGTTTCATTTTTGTTAGCAACTGAGCACCTCTTTCCTTTAATTTAATGTTAGACAATTATACCATAAATTTAATTATATTTGGCTAAAAAAATGTAAAAACTATATAAAATATTATGTTAGCTTTGAAATACTCTATATTCTTAAGATAAAGTCTATTATTTGATAGGAGGAACCAACTTGAACATAAAAAATACAAAAGGCAAAACACTAAGGAGAATATTAGTATTAGCAGGGATTTGTATTATTACTACAATTATTTTAAATAATAAAAATGAATTAAAGTTGAATACATTTATAAGAGGAAATGAAGTTGTAAAAATTAATAAAGATCCAGAAAAAGAACAATTTCAACTTTTGCTTGAAAATTTATTTGATCATAGGAATGAGGCTATATTGACTAAAAATGATGATGTTTTGAAAAAATTATATGATATAAATCATAAGTTTGGATTATGGGCATATGAGCAAGAAGTAACTAAAATGAAATATTTACAAAACTGGTCATATAAACAAGGTGTTAAATTTAATGATATAAAAACTAGAGTTAAAATTAGTAAAGTAAAAGAAAAAGAGGAAAATTTATATGGAATTATATGTTCGGTATCTACTGAATATAATTACTCATATGAGAATCAACCGGATATGAAAAATATGTTTAGAATAGGAACATATCATTATCTTAATATGAGAATTGAAGATAATGAATATATAATTACAAAAGAATGGTATACTGACCCATTTGCAGATTCACTTCATCTAGACAACATAAAATCTGACGATATTAGAAATTATATAATGGCTCAAGATAAAAAAGATGTAGACTTAACTAATGAACAGGTTAAAGCAATTGACTATGCACATAGGTATTGTGGAGCTGCAGCGGATGAAGAACATGGAATGAAATTTAATTCAAAATATAAAGACTTCAATCCAGACGGAGGAGATTGTGCAAACTATGCATCTCAAATTATGTTTGAAAGTGGAAGATTTAAGAAAAATGGGACTTGGAATTATGAGGGAACAGATGGTACTAAAGCTTGGGTTAATGCTCAAGGATTTAAAAATTATTTAGTATATAGTGGAAGAGGGTCGTTGATAGGAAAAGGCTCGTACGAAGAAATTTACAAGCTAGCATATGGTATGACTCCTGGAGATATAGTTGCTTATGAAAAAAATGGTAGAATAACTCATGTATCTACTGTAACTGGAGTTGACTCAAAAGGATATCCACTTGTAACGTGTCATAATACTGATAGATTATTAGTTCCTTGGGATTTAGGTTGGAGTGATAAATCAATAAAATTTCATTTAATAAAAGTTAATTATTAATATTAAAAGAGCTATTTTTATTTAAATAAAAATAGCTTTTTTAATTAGAAATAAAATCTAATTTATTCAAATCTTATTAAATATATGATAAAATATGGATAGATATGTTTTTAAGTTTATACTACTTAATAGGAGGTGTAGTATTTGAATATACTATTTTTTATAACACCCAAAAGTGAAGTAGCATATATATATGATGACTATACAATGAGACAGGCATTAGAAAAGATGGAGTATCATAGATATTCTGCTATACCTATTATAAATCGTGAAGGTGCGTATGTAGGAACTATTACAGAGGGGGACTTACTATGGTATCTAAAGAATGACTTAAATTTAGAATTAAAAGCCATAGAAGATGTATATGTATGTGATGTAAAAAGAAGAATGGACAATAAACCTGTATCTATAAATGCTAATATAGAAGATTTAATATCTAAATCTATGAACCAAAACTTTGTGCCAGTTATAGATGATCAAAATATTTTTATTGGGATAATTAAGAGAAGAGATATAATTGAGTATTGCTATAAAAATATAAAATCATAAAAAAGATAACTAATGTTTATCCATTAGTTATCTTTTTTATTAGTCTTTATTAGTCGTTTAATTTTACTAAATTATTATACTTAGCTTTTAAGTCATTTATTTTTGAAGAGTAGACTTCGTTTTGTTTTTGGTACATTAAGCTTTTAGCTATTTCTTCCTTAACTTCATCAAGTTCAGATTGACCACCTTCGTGTCTATCTTCTACTTTTATTAAGTGATATCCGAATTGAGTTTTAACTGGACCTTGTACGTCGCCTCTATTCATATTAAATACAGCTTCTTCGAACTCAGGAACCATTTGTCCTCTAGGGAAAGTACCTAAATCTCCATCAGCATCTTTAGATGGGCAAGAAGAATGCTCTCTAGCTGCTTCTTCGAATGATATTTCATTACTATTTATTTTGTTTAATAAGTCATTAGCTAATTCTTCAGTATCAACTAATATATGTTTAGCAGATGCTGTTTCAGGTTTAACAAACTTAGTTTTGTTAGCTTCATAGAAGTTAGCTATTTCTTCATCAGTTAATTTAACAGATGCTAAAACTTTATTTATAGAATATTGTTTTAACATATTTTCTTCTATTCTTTTCATTTCAGCTTTGAAGTTTTCGTCATTATGTAAATTTTCGTCTTTAGCTTCAAGGTAGAATAATTCTTGATTTACTAAATCTTCTAGTAATCTTTTTTTACCTTCTTCTGTATTAAATTGCATAGCTTGGTATGGGTCTAAGCTTTTTAAAGCATTCTCGATATCAATATTAGTTATTTCTTTTTCACCGATAGTGGCTAAAACTGTTCTTTCCATTATAATAACTCCTTTTTATTTGATTATTAATAGTATTTTACTACTAAGATAAATAATATCAAAAAATACTAAATATGTCTAATATTTCAAAAAACTAATAATTTTAGTATCTAAGAAACATAAATAGCATTAAAGCAGATGCTAGTATACCAACAACGCCTTCTTCAAGTTTGTATTTATAAACTTTTAATATAGAAATATACATATATGTAAATAATAATGATAGTTTAATTAAAAACCACATAATACTAATAGGGAATATATAGTAACTTAATGTGGAGAAAATAAATGATAAAAGCGTTGAAATTTTATAAAAAACTTCTATCTTTTTTTCAAAATTA
>NZ_LBBT01000306.1 GCF_001006285.1 Paraclostridium benzoelyticum | reverse complement strand
TATTAATGAAATTAATTATCATTATAAAATGATACAAAATATGAATTGATAAAAATTCTAAAAATAAAAGGAGAATGAGCATGAGATTAGTTTATTCATTAATATTCACAGCAGCGCTCGCACTAATTTATACAAAAGGTATAAAAAAGCATTCTAAAATTTTTTATAGTATAGCTACGGCTATAGCATCTATTACAATGATTTATGAAATTTATAGGTTAATAAGCGATACAAAAATGCAAGGATTTATAGGTGAATTAGAAAAAGCTTTTATGAAAGGAAATGTATCAATAGCATTTTTCTTATTGGTAATGTTTGCAGGAGCATTAAATCCTAAGTGGAAATTAACAAAAAAGTTATTAAGCATAAGAGCTGAATCTGCTATACTAGGGTGTATACTTTTACTTCCACATGGAATAATGTATCTAGTACGTTTTGTTAATAAAATATTAGTTCATAAGCCGATAACAACACTTTACATAGTATATTTGATAGTTGGATTAATAGCATTTATAATAATGATACCACTATTTATAACTTCATTTAAAAATATTAGGTCAAAAATGTCATATGCAGACTGGAAAAAGGTTCAAAGGTGGGCATATCCATTTTACTTTTTAGTATATGTACATATAGTACTTGCCCTTCTAAATGATGATGAGATTGATATAATTAAGTTAAGTATATATACCGTATTATTTTTAGGGTATTTCCTAATTAAAATTATAAAAAATTATAAGTTGAAAAATAAAAATACTAATAGATAATTTAGTATAAACATATAAAATGGATACTTTAAATATTTAAAGTATCCATTTTATGATTCTAAGATTACTGTCAATTTAATGTTACAAAATAAAATAGGAAAATATGGTATTATATAGAGAGAGATAGACAATAAGGAGTTGATCAACAATGTTAGACTTTACTTTTCACAATCCAACTAAAATAGTATTTGGAAAAGATAAAATAGAAGAATTAAATTCACTTATACCAGAGGCTGCAAGAGTTTTAGTCCTTTATGGTGGAGGAAGTATTAAAAAATTTGGAACTTTAGACAAGGTAAAAGAGGCTTTAAAAGGTCGTGAAATATTTGAATTTTCGGGTATAGAACCAAATCCAAAATATGAAACATTAATAAAAGCGGCAGAATTAGTTAAAAAAGAAAATATAGATTTTTTATTAGCTGTTGGTGGAGGTTCAGTAATGGACGGAACTAAGTTTGTAAACTTAGCAGCTAACTATGAAGGTGAAGACAAAACAGATTTATTAAACTATGGTTTTAAACCTGTTCCAGTTTCTAAGGGGTTACCTATAGGAACAGTGGTTACACTTCCGGCAACTGGATCAGAAATGAATGGAGGAGCGGTTATTTCTTACAATGGAGGTAAATTCTCTGTTAGAAGTCCTTTATCATTCCCTACATTTTCAATATTAGACCCAACACTGACATTTACTTTGCCTAAGACACAAGTAGCAAATGGAGTAGTAGATACATATATACATGTACTAGAACAATACGCTACATATCCTGTTGATGCAAGATTTCAAGATAGAACAGCAGAAGGAATATTAAAGACGTTAATAGAAATTGGAAGAGACACTATAGATAATCCAATAGATTATGATTTAAGAGCGAATTTAGTTTGGTGCGCAACGATGGGACTTAATGGTCTTATAGCTGCAGGAGTTCCTCAAGATTGGACAACACATAAAATAGGACATGAATTAACGGCTTTATATGGAATAGATCATGCTAAAACCTTAGCAGCTATACTTCCAGCACTTTGGGAAGTTAGAAGAAATGAGAAAGGATCTAAATTAGTTCAATATGCTGAGCGCGTATGGGATATAAAAGAAGGTAGCGATGATGAAAAAATAGATATAGCAATAAGAAAAACTCGTGAGTTTTTTGAAAGCTTAGATATGCCAACTCATTTATCGGTATATGGGCTTAAAGAAGAAGATGTAGATACTGTTGTAAATTCTCTTGATTGTCATGGGATGACAAACTTATCAGAAAGAGGAGATTTGGGATTAAATATAAGCCGCAAAATAATAGAAAAAGCACTTTAATTATTTTGTTTTAAATTAAAATAAAAGCTATAGTTTTATAATTTATAAAACTATAGCTTTTATTTATAAATATAAAAATATAGTATATGAAATTAGTGGACCGAAAAAT
>NZ_LBBT01000305.1 GCF_001006285.1 Paraclostridium benzoelyticum | reverse complement strand
TAATAAATTTTATAATATTTCATTAATATTCAAATTTTTATTACATATATGTTGCATTTAATCTTAAATATATCTTGTTGCATCTATTTAAATGGTACAAAACTCATTTGTTCTTAATACTATAAAGTATACTAGCAAAATCTATGGAGGTGACATCTTATGACATCAATAGTAGATGTGAAAAATCTTACCAAAAACTTTTATAATAAAGATGGTGAAATCCAAGTTTTAAATGATATTAGCTTTTCGTTGAGTGAGGGAGAAATTCTAACCCTACTTGGCCCTTCTGGAAGTGGTAAATCTACTATTTTAAACATTTTAACAGAACTTCTAAAACCAACATCCGGTAAAGTTAATATAACTGGCAATATAGGTTATATGTTTCAAAAGGATCATCTTTTAGAGTGGCGAACTATAATGGATAATATTTTAATAGGCCTTGAAATTCAAAAAAAGAAAACTCCTGAAGCTATTTCTAGAATTGAAAGATTATTAAAAACCTATGGTTTATGGGACTTTAGAAACATGTATCCAAAAGAACTATCCGGTGGTATGAGACAAAGAGTTGCTCTAATTCGTACACTTGCTGTAAATCCTGATATTCTTTTGCTTGACGAGCCATTTTCAGCTCTTGATTATCAAACTAGAATTTTGGTTAGTGACGATGTTTACAAAATCATTAGAAATGAAGGTAAATCCGCAATATTAGTAACCCATGATATATCTGAAGCTATATCCATGTCAGATAAAATAGCAGTCCTTTCAAAGCGTCCTGCAACGATTAAAAGTATCTATACTATAGACTTAAAAATATCTGGAGAAAGAACCCCTATTATATCACGCAGTGCTGAAAACTTTAAAGATTATTTTAACATCTTATGGAAGGAGATCGATTCAAGTGAAACAAAATAATCTTTCCACAGGTCATATGGAGTATTTAAAATCAATAAAAAAAGAAAAGAGAATAGTATTTTTTTCTCAATGGCTTTTATTAATCGGATTCCTAGCATTGTGGGAAATACTAGCTCGCTTAAATATCATAGACGTGTTTTTATTTAGTAAACCAAGTGATATATATGCTTTATTTGTTAAGTATCTTCAAACTGGCGAACTATTAAAACACGTTTTAATATCTAGTTATGAAACAGTTGTCGGTTTGGTAATTGGTACAGTTTTAGGTATATTAATAGCTATTTTTCTTTGGTGGTCTGAACGTCTATCAAAAATTCTAGACCCGTTTTTGGTAGTTTTAAATGCACTTCCTAAGACTGCTCTTGCTCCTATTTTAATAGTTTGGGCTGGTGCTGGTATGAAAGGTATTATAGTTATCGCTATTACAATTTCTGTAGTTGTTACTATCCTTTCAGCCTATAACTATTTTATATCAGTAGATGAAGAAAAAATAAAAATGCTTAAGAGTTTCGGAGCTACTAAGTTTCAAATTTTAACGAAGTTAATTTTCCCTTCAAATATAGGGAATTTAATTAACTTAACAAAAATAAATATAGGTATGGCATGGGTTGGAGTTATAGTTGGAGAGTTCTTAGTTTCTAGATACGGACTTGGATATCTAATAGTTTATGGAGGTCAAGTATTTAAATTAGATTTGGTTATGATGGGTGTAATAGTATTAGCAGTATGTGCTTTAGTAATGTATCAAGTTTTGAATATAGCTGAAAAAATTTATAGATCTAAAAGATAATTTTATGCCATATAGTATTAACTATATGGAACATGTATTCTAAATTTTTAATAAAATAAATGGTATAAATTTTTTAAAGGGGGTTATTTATGTTCAAAAAAATCTCAACTTTATTGGCAGTGGCAACAAGCCTTGCATTAGGTGTTACTGGTTGTACAAAAGGTGCTTCTTCAGATGCTACTGATAAAGATATGACTAAGTTAACAGTAGGAGAAGTAACTCATTCTATATTTTATGCCCCTCAGTATGCAGCAATAACTCAAGGATTCTTTGATGAGGAAGGTATAGAAATAGATCTTATAAATACACAAGGTGCTGATAAAACTATGGCAGCCTTACTTTCAGGAGAGGTTGATATAGGTCTTATGGGTCCTGAAGCTTCTATTTATGTATATAATAAAGGCAATGACAACTACGCAGTAAATTTTGCACAATTGACTCAAAAGGACGGTAGTTTTTTAGTATCTCGTGAGAAAAACGATAATTTCTCTTTTAACCAATTAAAAGGTAAAGAAGTTTTAGGCGGTAGAAAAGGTGGAGTTCCTGAAATGACATTAGAATATGTTTTAAAGAAAAATAATCTAACTTTAGGAACAAATACTAAAAGTGATGAAGTAAATGTCCGTACAGATGTTCAATTCAACGTTTTATCAGGTTCATTTGCCGGTGGTGAAGGTGATTATGTTGCATTATTCGAACCTGCTGCTTCTGAAATAGAAAAGCAAGGTAAGGGCTATGTAGTAGCTTCTATTGGTGAAGAGTCTGGACTTATTCCTTACACTGCTTATTCTGCACCTAAAGATTATATAAAGGATAATAAAGAAGTAATCCAAAGATTTACAAATGCAGTTTATAAAGGTCAAATATGGGTTAAAAATCATACAGCTGAAGAAGTAGCTACAGCTATAGAACCTTTCTTTACAGATTTCGAGAAAAAAGATTTAGTATCAGTAGTTGAAAGATATAAATCTATAGATGCGTGGTCTTCTGACCCTGTATTAAAAGAAGATAGTTTAAATCTTTTAATGAATGTAATGAAAGAAGCTAATGAACTTGATAAAAAAGCTCCTTATGAAAAAATAGTTGATACAGGTTTTGCTAATGAAAGTATCAAAAATATAAAATAATTTAGTAACATAAATAGTAATAATTTAATATACTTTAATATA
>NZ_LBBT01000303.1 GCF_001006285.1 Paraclostridium benzoelyticum | reverse complement strand
ATAAATATAATTTAATATAATGCATAAACTAGATGATATAAGACCAAATTCATCTAATTTTAAATTTTTTAAATACTCAGTTGAAAAATATTTATTTAATATGTTTTCATCTAAATAACTTTCATCAAAATTTTCATTTATATATATATTGCTTAAAGTAGCTATATTTCTTATTTTTTCAACGGTGTTTAAATCATTTGCGATTATCTCAGTAGGATGAATTTTAGCTATTTCTTCTACTAATTTTTCTTCACTTAAATATGTTGCATTAACTTCTCCTGTACTTATATCTGTATATGAAATACCTATTTTCTCACCATCTGTGTACATGGCCAATAGATAATTATTTTTCTTATTCTCTAATAAAGCTCCTTCAAGTACTGTACCTGGAGTTATTACTCTTACTACATCTCTCTTTACTATTCCTTTTGAAGCATTTACATCTTCAACTTGTTCACATATTGCTACTTTATATCCGTTTTCAACTAATTTCGATATATAGTTTTGTGAAGAGTGAAATGGTATCCCACACATAGGTGCTCTTTCATCCATACCACATTCTCTTCCTGTAAGTGCTATTTCTAAAGTTTTAGAAGCTACTATTGCATCTTCAAAAAACATTTCATAAAAATCTCCAAGCCTAAAAAACATTATGCAATCATTATATCTATTTTTAACTTCAAAGTACTGTCTCATCATAGGAGTTAATTTACTTCTATCTATATTCATACTCTTTGCCTCCTTTACATTCTACATATTATATCATATTTGGGTGTTTATACTTATATCTATATTCATATCTTTTCAATTTTTAAATTAACATATAATATATCACCATTTATAAATATTTGTCATATAATCTATTATAGTAAATTTTAATATAGGTATTATTATTATCCCTACAAAAAATTCACTTAATCCTAATGTTGCCGTTAATGAGTCTACACCACTAACTAAAAAT
>NZ_LBBT01000302.1 GCF_001006285.1 Paraclostridium benzoelyticum | reverse complement strand
CTTAAAACAGCAATTGAAACTATGACATTTAAATATAGAGTAGGAGTTCCGAGTATATTATAGGTACTTATATTTCCAAACATACTTATTGGTCCTATTAAATTTTCTATATTTAATTCCATAAAAATCTTAGTCAACATATATGTAGGCATAATTTTAGCTAAAAATCCAGGGCCTAGTAATATCACTACATTGATTGCAAAAGATATCATATCATTTTTGCTAATTAGTGATACTAACATAATTAATAATGTAAATAGTACAACTCCTATATAGCTCACCAATAACCCCATCATATAAAATGTCCCTATATTCATAATATATGGTGTCCTTGCATAACTAGTTAAAAATCCTAATGGTAAATTCCATCCATCAAAACCATGCATAGCCATTATAGCAACTTGTATACCATTTATAACCAGAAATATTATTGTAGAGAATAATAAACCTGATATAACTTTTGCTAGTGTTAACCTACCTTGTCCATTTTTTGAACTAAATATTATTGATGCAGTGTTACTTTGATATTCATTACTAAATATAGTACATATGGATACAATTATCAAAATAGCCATCCACAGTGGATTCATATTAAATTCAGTTGCATTTCTCCACCCAAATTTAAAATAAAATTTAGGTATAGGTTTTTTTTCAATTAAATCATGTATATATTTAAACTCTTTATATTCATAACTACTTTTCTCTCCATCTTTTAGTAATTTAGCAATCTCTTTTTTTATATCATCAAATTTATAAAATCTTCCGTTTATCATGTATTCAGGGTTTGCAGCCATAAAAAAATCATATATTCCATACGCTGATACTCTCTCTTTATCTGTAACATACTCGTCCTTGCTATCTTTTTCCATTATCTGTAATCCATTCTTTTCTAAATATTTCATTTTTTCATCAGTTATAACTTGTCCTTCATATTCTTGTCCTACTTTTTTTATATTTTCATAACTTTTCAACCCTTTTCCCTTCATATCTAAATAATCAGTTATAGATGGTAATACAGATGATATTATGCATATTAATATTAACCCTAACACTGATTTTTTAGAAAATATCTTATATAATTCAAATTTTATTAAATCCTTCATAACCATTCCCCCTAAAAGCTAATCTTTTCATCAAAATAATATAAAAACAAATCTTCCAAACTAGGATTTTCATCTATTACGTCAACATCTTTTATATGTATATTTTCATGGCCTACAACTCTAACTAGAATATGGTCTTTTTCCCTTACTATATTAGAAACTTTAAATTTATTTTGAATTTTATGAAGCATATCTTCTTTTATTCTCAAACTATGTACTTTCCCTCTAATACTCTTTAAAAGTTCATTTGGAGTGTCTTTTTCAACTAATTTACCATCTTTCATAATAATTATTTCATTTGATATAAACTCTACATCTGAAACTATATGAGTAGATAATATTACTATTTTATCTTTTGATATCTCAGATATTAAATTTTTAAATCTTATTCTTTCATTAGGATCTAGACCTGCAGTTGGTTCATCTAATATTAAAACTTTTGGATCGTTTAAAAGTGCTTGAGCAATTCCTAATCTTTGCTTCATACCTCCTGAAAATTTACCTATTTTTCTATTTCTATCTTTTTCTAGGTTCACAAATTTTAAAAGTTCATCTATTTTTACTTTTGAATATTCTTTTTCCAAACCTTTTAAAGTAGATACATATTCTAAAAATTTTTGTGCCGTAAATGTTTTATAAAATCCTACATCTTGTGGTAAGTATCCAAGCAAACTTCTATAATTTGCCCCTAATTCAGATTTACTTTTTCCATTTAAGTATACTTCTCCACTAGTTGCATTTGAAACATCAGCTATTATTCTCATAAGAGATGTTTTTCCTGCTCCATTAGGTCCTAATAAACCGTATATCCCATTATTTAAAGTCACATTAAAATCACTTACTGCTATTTTATCTTTAAACGATTTATTTATATTTTTTAATATTAATTCCATTTAATTCCCCCCCTAAAAATCTAAGTTTTTATAATCTATAAAATTTATAC
>NZ_LBBT01000301.1 GCF_001006285.1 Paraclostridium benzoelyticum | reverse complement strand
TATAGAAAAAAGTGACTTAAAACTTATATATAGTGATGATATAAATGATATAAATAATTACATAGAATCTATAAAATACATACAAACTTATAAAAATAAATTGCAAAATAGAAGAGAGTGTAAGAAAAATACTCGCAAATGGTATCAATTACAATGGGGTAGAGATAAATCAATGTTCGAAAGAAAAAAGATAATGTACCCGTATAAATCAAGTGAAAATAAATTTGCTATTGATGAAAATAATAGTTTTTGCAGTGCCGATGTATATTCATTTTGTATAAAGAAAGAATATGAAGAAGAATTTTCCTACGAATATTTATTAGGATTATTAAATTCAAAGGTATATGATAATTATTTTAAGGTATTTGCAAAAAAGATGGGTAAAAATTTATATGATTATTATCCGAACAAAGTTATGGAAATAAGTATTTTTAAAGATGAAAATTACATAGAAATAGAAAATTTATCAAAACAAATTATAAAAAATATTAAATTTGATAATAAAGTAAATGAAGATATAAATTATTTACAACAAGAAATAGAAGAGCTAATAAAAAAATCATTGAATCTAAATTCACTAAATTAAGTATATATACATATATTCATAGTAAATGTATTTTACAGGGGGGAAATCATGATATATACTCAGGTTTTAGGTGGAAATAGTAAAGTTTATATAAAAGTTAAAGGATATTTAAACAACAATGAGATAAAAACGTTTGTAAATGATTATAGAGATAAAATAAAGGGAATAAAAACATCTAAGTATAATTTAATAATAGATGTAGATCCATTTGATGCAGACAATTTTTCTGATATTAAAAATGTTTGTATGATGTTTTACAAAACTGGTTATAAAAAGATATATTTAATAGACCCTAATAACTATATAATGTCAAATATAAAGCTAAATCCTATAGAGAAAAAGATGTTCTTAAAAGCAGTAAAAATAGTAAACAGTGATTTAGATATAAAATAGTAAAAATAGTAAATTTTTCATATTTAATTTAGTGAAATGCTAAAAATACAAGCTTCTATGTTGTTTTTAGAATCTAACATAAAATTAAAATTGAATAAATATTATAAAAAAATATAATTTTTACTTGAAATAGGGAGAAACTTGTAATATATTTGTTTTTAGGAAGATATATCTTTATAACTTATATAAGGTGATATTTATGAAAGGATTAGTACTTGAAGGTGGAGGCACAAAGGGTGCATACCAGTTAGGCGCATATAAGGCGTTAAGAGAGTTAGGTATAGAATTTAAAGGTGTTGCAGGAACCTCTATAGGAGCCTTGAATGGAGCATATATAGTACAAAATAACCTAGAGGTTTTAGAAGAGATATGGACTAAATATGACTATACTCATTTTATGGATGTAGATGAGGAAACATACCACAACATAAAGAATGTTGACTTTACTCCTAAAAACATAAATAGGGTTATATCTCTTATAAATAAAGCCAGAAAAAATAAAGGAATAGATATAAGTCCATTTAGAAGTTTATTGGAAAAGACTATAGATGAAAACATTATAAGAAATTCTAATAAAGATTTTGGGTTAGTCACAGTTGTATGGGATGGTAAAATAATTCCAAGTCCTATGTTCTTAGAAAATATTGAAAAAGGAAAATTGTTAGACTATCTAATTGCAAGTGCTAGTTTGCCTATATTTAAACTAGATAAATTAGATGATAAATTATTTTTAGATGGTTTATTTCATAATAATATACCTGTAAGTTTATTAAGAGAAAAAGGATATGAAGATATTGTTGTTATAAGATTAGTTGATGATTTATTTGGAAAAATAAACTTAAATCACCATCAAGATGTGAACATGAAGATAATCGTGCCATCAGAGTCTCTAGGAGGGTGTCTAAACCTAGATCCAGACAATGTAAGTAAAAACATTAAGCTAGGGTATTTTGACGCTATGAAAACCTTTGACAGATATGATGGGTTAAGATATTATTTCAACAAAGAGTATAAATATGATGATGACTACTGTTTCTATAAGCTAAGCAATCTTAGTAAAGAAACTATAGAATCATTAACAAAGGCATTGAACATAAAAAGAGATATAAGCAAAAGGACACTTTTAGAAAATATAATTCCAAAATTAGGAGAATGTTTAAATTTACCAAAAGACTTCTCGTATAAAGATTTATTTTACTGTATATATGAGAAAAAGCTTGAGGAAAATAATATAAATAGAACAAACTTATATGATTTTAATAAGGTAGTAGAAGTAGTAAATACTAATATGAATTCTAATGTGAATTGGGAATCTAGTTTTGAAACTAGACCTATAATTACAATTCATAGGAATAGGTTTACTAAACTTTTAACAAATATAATAATAAATGATATAAAGGCATAAATTAATATTGCAAATATTTATATCAAAATATAACAAATGAAATCTATGGAGGTATTACAATGGAAAAAATAGTAACTATCAAAAATGCAAGTGGATTACATGCTAGACCAGCAGGAATGTTTGTAAAGAAAGCATCTGAGTTCAAATCAACAGTAGAGATAAAGGCAAAAGATAAAGTTGTAAATGCTAAATCAATAATGGGAATAATGAGTTTAGGATTAGCTCAAGGAGATGAAGTTGTTGTAGTTGCTAATGGAGAAGATCAAGAATCAGCAGTTAACGCATTAGTTGAGTTAATAGAAAGCGGATTTGGAGAATAATAAAAAATAAAAAGCCTCGGTGAAAACCGAGGTTTGTTGAATATATATAATGTATACACAAGACAATGGGAGGACGCATATATGTATAAAGGAACAGGAGCATCACCAGGAGTAGCTTTAGGAAAAGCTTTGGTTATAGAACATAGCGAACTTAATATAGAGAAGAAGAACATAGAAAATGTTGAGGCCGAAGTTGAAAAGTTACAAGTTGCAGTAGAAGAGTCAAAGAAAGAGTTAGAGCAAGTAAAAGAAAGAGCTAAAGTTGAATTAGGGGAACATGAAGCTGAAATATTTGAAGCTCACCTATTAGTTTTACAAGATCCAGAACTAATAGATCAGACTATAGCTAAAATAAGAGATGAAAAAGTAAATGCTGATTTTGCATTAAACGAAGTTAAAGAGATGTTTGTAAGTATATTTGAGTCAATGGACAATGAATATATGAGAGAAAGAGCAGCAGATATCAAGGACGTTACAAATAGAGTTTTAAGACATATATTAGGTATAAAAGTTGTAGATTTATCAGCTTTATCTGAAGAAGTTATATTAATAGCTCATGACTTAACTCCATCAGACACTGCAACAATGAATAAAAAAATGGTTTTAGGATTCTTAACTAACATAGGTGGTAGAACTTCTCATACTGCTATAATGGCTAGAACATTAGAAATAGCTGCAGTAGTTGGATTAAGTGATGTAACTGAAAATGTTAAGGATGGAGATTTTATAGTATTCAATGGGGAAACAGGACAAGTTATAGTTAACCCAGATGAAAAAGTTATAAATGAGTATAGAGATTTAAAATCTAAATTTGATGAAGAAAAAGAAGCATTAAAGCAATTAATAGGAAAAGCTTCTATAACTCTTGATGATAGACATGTAGAGCTTGCAGGGAATATAGGAAGCCCTAATGATTTAGAAGGATTACTAAAAAATGATGCAGAAGGTGTAGGACTATACAGAACTGAGTTCTTATACATGGATAAGGAAGATGATTTCCCAAGTGAAGAAGAACAATATGAAGCATATAAAGCAGTTCTTGAAGGTATGAATGGAAAACCTATAGTAATAAGAACATTAGATATAGGTGGGGATAAAGAGTTAAAATATTTCAAAATGGACGAAGAAATGAATCCGTTCTTAGGATATAGAGCTATAAGACTATGTCTAGATAGAACAGATATATTTAAAACTCAATTAAGAGCTTTATATAGAGCTAGTGTACATGGAAAATTAAGAATAATGTTCCCTATGATATCTTCTTTAGAAGAACTATTAAAATCTAAAGAGATAATAAAAGAAGTTTTAGCTGAAATGGATGCTGAAGGAATGGAATATTCTAAAGATGTAGAAGTTGGAATGATGATAGAAATACCATCTGCAGCAGTAATATCAGATATATTAGCTAAACATGTAGATTTCTTCTCTATAGGAACTAATGACTTAATACAATACACTTGTGCAGTAGATAGAATGAACCAAAAAATAAGTTATTTATATAATCAATTTAATCCGGCTGTATTAAGACTTATCAAAATGGTAATAGACAATGCTCACAAAGAAGGCAAATGGGTAGGAATGTGTGGAGAAGCTGCAGGAGATCAAAGAATGATACCTATTCTTTTGGGAATGGGTCTTGATGAGTTCTCTATGTCTCCAATATCTATACTTCCAGCTAGAAAGTTCATAACTTCTGTTAAATATGAAGATATGAAAAAATTTGCTAATGAAGTATTAACTATGGGAACAGCAGAAGAGATAAAAGCTTACGTAGATAAAACTTTCAATATGTAATATATTAAATAAAAAGAGCTACTATTAATAGTAGCTCTTTTTATTTTGATGAAAAATTCTGAAAAAATAAAGTTTTTTGAAAATAAATTAAAAAGCATAAAACGGAATAAAAAATAAAGTCAATTAAAATAAAAACAATAGAAAAAAATAAGAAAATAAAGAATTAT
>NZ_LBBT01000300.1 GCF_001006285.1 Paraclostridium benzoelyticum | reverse complement strand
AATTGGCAGACGCACCAGACTTAGGATCTGGCGCCTATGGCGTGGGGGTTCGACTCCCTTCATCCGCACCAATTGTACTATGCGGGAATAGTTCAGTGGTAGAGCGCAACCTTGCCAAGGTTGAAGTCGCGAGTTCGAATCTCGTTTCCCGCTCCAAATAAAAAATGTGGGTGCATAGCTCAGCTGGATAGAGCAACGCCCTTCTAAGGCGTGTGTCCGGGGTTCGAATCCCTGTGCGCTCACCACATTCATAGGGGATTCGCCAAGTCGGTAAGGCATAGCACTTTGACTGCTACATGCGTAGGTTCGAGTCCTGCATCCCCTGCCAAGTAAATAAAATGATCCATTAGCTCAGTCGGTAGAGCACCTGACTTTTAATCAGGGTGTCCCGCGTTCGAGTCGCGGATGGATCACCAATGGAGAGGTGTCCGAGTGGTTTAAGGAGCTGGTCTTGAAAACCAGTGATTCCGAAAGGGACCGTGGGTTCGAATCCCACCCTCTCCGCCAAATGCCCAGATAGCTCAGTCGGTAGAGCAGGGGACTGAAAATCCCCGTGTCGGTGGTTCGATTCCGCCTCTGGGCACCAAAATATGTGGCGGTATAGCTTAGTTGGCTAGAGCGTTCGGTTCATACCCGAAAGGTCACAGGTTCGACTCCTGTTACCGCTACCAATTTAAAGTGGACCTTTAGCTCAGTTGGTTAGAGCGCCCGGCTCATAACCGGTAGGTCCGGGGTTCGAGTCCCTGAAGGTCCACCACTTTAATAATTCAACAATTACTTCGAGGTGTAGCGCAGTTTGGTAGCGCACGTGGTTTGGGACCATGGGGCCGGGGGTTCGAGTCCCTCCACCTCGACCAAAATTATGGTGGGTATAGCTCAGTTGGTTAGAGCGCCAGATTGTGGCTCTGGAGGTCGTGAGTTCGACTCTCATTATCCACCCCATAAAAGTTGATCCATTAGCTCAGTCGGTAGAGCACCTGACTTTTAATCAGGGTGTCCCGCGTTCGAGTCGCGGATGGATCACCATTTTTTTATATATTGAAAAATGGCGACATAGCCAAGTGGTAAGGCAGTGGACTGCAACTCCTTGATCCCCAGTTCGAATCTGGGTGTCGCCTCCA
>NZ_LBBT01000299.1 GCF_001006285.1 Paraclostridium benzoelyticum | reverse complement strand
TTTTTTTATTAGGATTAGCTACAAAATATATATTTTTTAATAATATATTAGTAAGTAAGTTAGATGACACATTTAAGGTGGTGATTTCATGGATAACGTTGATAGCGTTTTAATAAATAAAATTTTACTTTCTTATGAAGATTTAGGAGAAAAAAAAATAATAAAAGAAATTGTAAAAAGTGTAAATGTTAATAAAAGATTGTATATGCTTTATTTTAAAAAAAGATTCATACCTATATGTACACTGCCTAGGTTAAGACTTATACTAGTTTCAAAGCAGGGATTTGTATCTTTTTGTTATAACTTTTTCTCATTCTTACATTCTAAAAACATTTTTTTAAACATATCTAGTAAAAATATTTTTTCTATAGCTAAATTTGTTATATATCATGAGATTGGCCATATACTGGATTCAACCATAGATTCTAGCAGAGCTGAATACAGTCAATTAATCAAAACTTTTATAGATAAGCTTGTTGAATATAATATAGATATAGATATGGAAAACCTTCACAAAAAAAGCTTGCCGGTTGATTTAGAGGAATGTGTTATAAATTTAAAGAAAAATCTTATAAATAGAGAGTCTATAGCTTGGTCTATAGCTCATAAACTTATAGACTTCGAGGACAAAAACGAAGAGTTCATTTTTGATAACATGCGAGAGTATGCACTAGCTACTTATAATTTCGGTAATATTACAAATATTATTAGCGAAAACAACATAGATATTTTTTTAAAGTATAAAAGAATTGCGTAAAAAAATGAGGGGATCTCCCTCATTTTTTTATTTTTTATGAACTGGAACTTCATAAACTAAATTGCTAGTTGTATCATACATTCCTACCAATTTATTCATTACTCCTGATATAGCATTTGCCCAGTTTACATCTGTAGCATATTGATGCCATAAATTTTCATAGCTCCATCTCATTTTATATAAAGTATTTTGCCCATATTTACTACTATGTATATAATTTGAAGATAGCCACTTAGCTGAACCTTCTATAGTTTTTTCAACTGTTGTCCATCCATTTTTATATGCAGCTTCAGCCCCTGAAAGGTTAGCAGTTCCATCAAATGCTCCTATTCCAAAGAAGTTATACACTTTTACAGGTTGAGGTAGTGGTTTCCCTTGATAAGATGTTAAAACTTGACCTTGTGCAAGAGTTGATCTTCCATAACCTGTTTCTAGCATAGAATGTCCTACTAAATATACTACATCTATATTATATTTTTGCGCAGCATTTATAAATGCTTGCCCTTGGTTATAGAAAACATTAGATCCGCCTGATGTAGGACTTAAACTATTTAAATATCCATTTAATTCACTTGCAGTTATTCCACCTTTATAGCTATCTAATCTTAAAAATTGTAGCATACCACTTTTACTTCCTGTAAAGTTACTTGGGTTTATATAGTGTTCTATATCAGATCTACTAGCTTGTACAAACCCACGTGATGCTATCATATTTCCATTACCTTTACTAACTTGTTTGTTAACATGTTGTGTTAGAGTATAACTTACAGGCGTATTATTAACTGTTGCTCCATCTACAACCTCAGAGCTACCTCCTCCACCTGTATTTCCTCCACTATAATCTTTTAAGTAGTCACTTGATACGTAACCTTCTTTTCCATTGAATTTAATCTTTGACCATCCATTACTTTCTGATATTACTTCTACTACTTCATTTTGTCTTAGCGATCCTATTTTACTACTACTTGTTGATGGACCACTTCTTACATTTAACGATGTTGCTGTTACTATTTTACTATTACTTGGGTTTGGATTTTCACTTCCTCCTCCAGTATTTCCACCATCAGAGTCTTTTAAGTATGTACTTGATACGTAACCTTCTTTTCCACTGTACTTAACTTTTGACCATCCATTACTTTCTGTTTTAGTGATCCTATCACTCTATTACTTGTTGATGGCCCACTTCTTACATTTAATGATGTCGCTGTTACTACTTTTGTTTTTCCTGGTGTTGGATTTGGATTTTCACTTCCTCCTCCAGTATTTCCACCATCAGAGTTTTTTAAATATGTACTTGATACATATCCTTCTTTTCCACTATACTTAACTTTTGACCATCCATTACTTTCTGATATCATGTTTTAGTGATCCTATCACTCTATTACTTGTTGATGGCCCACTTCTTACATTTAATGATGTCGCTGTTACTACTTTTGTTTTTCCTATTGCTTTAGTTTCATTTGCATTAGTGTTAGTATTTGTATTTTGATTAGTACTTGGTTTTTCAATTGGTTTTTCAATTGGTTTTATGTCATTCTCACTTGATAGAAACTCACTTGATACGTATCCTATTCTTCCCTCATACTTAATCTTTGACCATCCATTACTTTCTGATATTAATTCGACTTCAGTTCCTTTTTTTATTTTTGCTATTGTTCTATAACTTGTAGATGCTCCACTTCTCATATTAAGTACATCGGCTATAACTGTTCTTTTAGGTTCTGATTGGTTATTTTGACCAAGATCTGTTTTTATATACTCACTAGAAGCCCAACCAGAATTCCCATTTCCTACTTTTATTTTATACCATCCATCTTGACTTTCTAATATAGTTACTTTTTCATTTTGCTTAATAGAGAAAAGAAAAGAACTTTCCGTTGAAGGTTCGCTTCTTACATTTAATGATGTTGCTGTTACAATGCCTTCCTGCCCAGATGCAAATACATTTGTAGCTGTCAATGGCATAAATGCTAGTGTAGCTATTGCTATTTTTTTATTCAATAAATATCCCCCCTATTTTAAGTTAATTTTATACTTACGTTTTATATACGACAGTTTACTTGTATATTGAACATAAACAGTTAAAATTTTGTAACTTTTTCTATTAATTTTAATAGTATACGAAAAAAACCTATTTTGGGCTATTTTCATATTTTTCTTTACAAATTATATATACAACAAAAAAACTATTTTCTAACATTTAATATTTAAAATATGTTAAATTTTTATGCTCAAAACAGATTTAATTTATATAACTAAGTTTCATATAATATCAGTAATTTCTAATAAATATATTTTTTAAGCATAAAAAAAAGATGGGTTATCCCATCTTTTTTAATCATTTATAACTATTGCTATTAATTCTAATTCTTCATCACCAGTATTTTCTAGATAATGTGACTCTCCATCTGCTGTATATACAACATCTCCAGATCCAATTGGCTGCATAAATCCATCATCTAATACTCTGCCTTCACCTTTAATTATATAATATACTTCAAAATCATCTGTATGATCATGAACTCCTATAGATGAACCTGGTGCTAAAACTAATCTTGAAATTAACTTAGCCTTATTTTTTAATTCTTTTCCTTCAATCAAATGATACATAGTAGTAGTTCCTCTACCATCCCTTAGGTTTTTAACTTTTTTTTCAGTTAGTTCCTGTGGTCTTTTTATCATTTAAAATCGCCCCCCCGTATATGCTTACTATAATTTTATCACATTTATAAATCATAGTCATATAGGAAGACACATTTTTAATAAATTTTATTTTTTAACATCTACTTTATATTCTTTTGTTAACTTATCAATTAAAGAATTTTGTTTCTCTCCTACTAGTTGCTCTTTAAGCTTTTCTTTAACATCTTCAAAAGACATTTCTTTTTCTCCAGTTTTCTTTATTATGTGGTATCCATATTGAGTTTCAACAATCTTAGGATATATTTCACCATTATTTAAAGTAAATGCAGCTTTTTCAAATTCAGCTACCATATCACCTTTTCCAAAGTAACCTAAGTCCCCTCCACTTTGAGCACTTCCATCTTCAGAGTACTTCTTAGCTAGTTGAGCAAAGTCTCCGCCCTCTAAAGCTTGTTTTAATATATCTTCAGCTAATTTTTTATTTTCTTTTAACTTAGCATCATCTAATTTTTTACCATTCTCATCAGCATTCTTTATTAATATATGAGATGCACTTATTTGGTTAAAATCTTTTTTATTCTTGTTGTAATAATCTTCAACTTGTTTATCTGTTACCTGACTTTTTTCTTCTATATATTTAGCAGCCACAGCTTCTTTTTCTATAGACTTTCTCATTTCATCTTTAGTTATTCCAAACTGTTTTAAATAAGTTTCTTCATCTAGCCCAAATGTTTTAGATATAGTAGCCATATAATTGCTGTATTGTTCGTCAATTATTTTTTTGTCTAACTTAAATTTATTTTTAACTGCATCTTTATATAGTGTTTCTGTAGTTACTATGTGGTCTATCATATTTTGTTCATAATAATCTATCTCTTCATCAGTCATTTTAGTCTTGCCATTCATATAAAATAAAGGTTCCATTACATTTTTTAATTCTTTTTCTTTTATTTTTGTATCTCCAATAGTTGCTATTACCTTATTTTCGCTATAATGCCTACTCGTTGCTGGTAAATCTCTTCCTTTTTCTTTTCCAATATAAAATCCTGCTACACCTATTCCAACTGCTAAAACGCCTGTAATTATCCATACTTTTTTACTTATATGTTTTTTTTCTTTATCCATATTACTTTATGTACCTCCTAAAATTTATCTTCAACTATATTTTATAGCATAAATATGAATTCCATATGAATGACCATTATTTTCCAATACATATTGTATTATAGACAAGTTCCCTTAATATTAAATATAAT
>NZ_LBBT01000298.1 GCF_001006285.1 Paraclostridium benzoelyticum | reverse complement strand
CTATGATAATTATACTCTAAAAACTTTTTTAAAAATATTTTTTGAAAAAGTTTGACATAAAACTAAATACGATATAAAATTAGTTTGACATAAAACTAATATCACGCTGTATTTAGGAGGATAAAATGAATTATATAGACGGAATTTATTCAGGCATTGGTAGAGGATATGCAGGAGATATAAAGCTTAACGTTATAATAGCAGACTCTAAAATAAAAGATATAGAGGTTATAGATCATAACGAAACGAAAGTAATATCTGATCCAGCATTTGAACATGTTATAAAAAACATAATAGAAAAAAATACTATATTAGTTCCAAATGTATCAGGGTGTTCTATGACAAGCAGAGGAATAAGAGACGCTGTTAAGGATGCATTAATTAAAGCTGGAGCTAATAAAGAAGAATTAGAGGCTTTAACACTAGATGCAGAACTATTAGAAAAAATAATTAGTGGAAAAACTAGAAGATTAAAAGATATAGAAGAATATGACGTTGTAATTGTAGGCGGAGGTGGAGCAGGACTTAGTGCAGCTATTGAAGCAAGATCAAATGGAGCTCATGTTGTATTATTGGAAAAGATGAATAACTTAGGTGGAAATACGTTGGTATCAATGGGCGGAGTTAATATTCCACAAAATGATGAGCAAAAACAAAAGAATATAATTGACTCAAAAGAGAGTTATCGTGAAGATATATTAGTTGGAGGAGACAACAAATCTAATATAGATCAAGTTGATATATTAGTTGAAAATGCTTTAACAACATATAGATGGCTTAAAGATTTTGTAAATGTAGAATTTAAAGAAGATAAACTTATACATTTCGGTGGGCATAAAGTACCGAGGGCTTCTGTATTTAAAGGAAAATATGCTATAGAACTTATACAAAAATTAAGAGAAAAGGCTCAAGATTTAGGAGTAGATATAATAACTGGTGTTGAGTGTAAAAACTTAATTTGTGAAGGGGATAGAATTACTGGAGTAAATAGTTTATTTAATAATAGAGAAATAGTATTTAAGGCAAGATACGGTGTTGTATTAGCAACAGGTGGATTTAGTGGAAATGTTGAAATGAGAAAAAAATATGACCCTAGTTTAGATGAAAGATACAAAACTACTAACGTTAGTGGAGTAACAGGACAAGGTCATGAGATGTGTGAGGAAGTTGATGCTAAGTTTATAGATATGAACTACATTCAAACATTCCCTATAAGTAATCCTATAACAGGAGAGTTATCTCATGTAGGAGGAGCTAGGTTTGATGGTGCAATACTTGTAAATAAAGAAGGTAATAGATTTGTTGAAGAATTAGAAAGAAGAGATGTTGTATCTGAAGGCATACTTAATCAAACTTCAAATAGAGCATATTTAATATGGTCTAAAGAAGTAGAATCTATAAATGAAGGTGTATCTGCAAATAGTGGTGAAGTTAAGAGGTTAGAAAAAGACAACCTATTTGGGAAATTTGAAACTATAGAAGATGCTTGTGATTTCTTTAGTATAAATTATACTAACCTAAAAGAAACAATAAATAAATACAACTCATATGTAGATAATAAAAAAGATGAAGATTTTAATAGAAGAGGGCAACTAATATCAATTAAAGAAGGCCCATACTATGTACAGATAGTAGCACCAGCAGTCCATCACACAATGGGTGGTGTTAAAATAAATGATAAAAATCAAGTACTAAGAAATGATGAAAGTGTTATAAAAGGGCTATATGCAGCAGGTGAAATAGTTGGAGGGACTCATGGAACTAATAGACTTGGTGGAAATGCTATAACAGAAATATTAGTATTTGGAAAAAGATGTGGAAAAAGTATAGTAAATAATAAGTAATTTAAATTTATAAAAACTAAAGGAGACACAATATGAATGTTTTAGAAGCAATATATGCTCGTAAAAGTGTAAGAAAATATACAGATGAAATAGTACCGAAGGAAGATATACTAAAAATGTTAGAAGCAGCAACACAAGCTCCTTCTCCAAAACACCAACAAAATTGGAACTTTGTAGTACTTACTAATCGTGATTTAATAAATAAAATGGCTGATATAGTAACAGAAAGTCATGAGAAGTTAGGTGAAATTGCAAAAACTGAAAAAGATAGAGATAAGCATATGAGTGTAATAAAATATTATACATGCTTTAGAAATGCTCCAGTAGTTGTAATGGTTTATGGTTCAGAGTATAAAATGATAGAGTATAAAATATTAAAAGAAAATAATGCACCACAAGAAGTTTTAGATATGTTAGTATCTCCACAATCGGCGGCACAAGGAATAGGTGCTGCAGTTGAAAACTTCTTATTAGCGGCAACAGATATGGGATATGCAACTTGCTATATGACAGGGCCAACACATGCTAAGGCTCAGATAGAAGAGTTAATAGGATTTGATAAACCTGGATTTGAGTTAATGTCTATGATATCTTTAGGTGTACCTAAAGAACATACAGCTCCAAAACCACCTCGTAAACCTCTTGAAGAAGTAGTGACATTTATAGATTAAATAAAAAAGAGCCTCAGTGTATAATGAGGCTCTTTTTTATTTATATTTTTCATTTTCAACTTTAAAATTAGAACTAAGTTTTCTAAGAAGTCTTAGAAATTCTTTTTTTTCTTCATCTGTAAAGTCTTTATAAGCCGTTTCTTTAACTTGAGATGATATAAAGTTAAATTTACCTTCAATATCTCTAGCTTTTTCAGTTAAACTTATATAAGTAACTCGTCTATCTGCAGTAGATTGTTCTTTTTTTAGATAACCTAAATTTATAAGTTTATTTACTAATGAAGTTACTGTAGACTTATCTTTACCAATTTTTTTAGTTATTTCCTTCATAGTAAGTTTTTTATTACTTTCATAAAGTGCAGTCAATATATTACCATGTGTAGGTATCAAGTCATTTAAGTTATTTTCTTTTAATTTATTTTCAATAAATTTTATCATATTAGCTTTAGTTCTACTAATGAAATAAACAATGTATTTATCGTTCATTATATCCTCCAATACTAGCGAAGTTAATATATTTATCTATATA
>NZ_LBBT01000297.1 GCF_001006285.1 Paraclostridium benzoelyticum | reverse complement strand
TTAACATGCTCTTTAAACTCTGTAAATATAATAGTATTAATATTAGAATGTATATATTCATCCTGAGATATTTCTTTAAAAATCAATATATCATCATGTATTTTTTTATTTATATACGCTATAAATAAATCATTATTTAGATTTTCTATTACAGGATATTCTATTATACAGTTAAATTTTTTATCTATTATGTCTATATATCTTTTTTTTACATCTACCATTTAAATAGCCTCCTGTGTTTAAACTATATTATTATGTATGATAACATTGTAAATTTTGATATAAGTTTTTTTATTTATTGATGTTAAATATGTATTTTTAGTTTAATATAAATATATACAAAGCAAAATTTTTATACACAAGGGGGATACTATGTCTATTTTTAAAAAAGTCTTTATTTTCATTATAATTATTTTAGTATTATTGCCTGTAAGCATATTTGGTTATATTCACTCTAAAATAAATAAAGTATACGATCCATCTTCATCTATAAAATCACTTAAAGAAACAAATTATTCATCTGAAAAAGGAATAACAAATATTTTATTAGTTGGAACAGATGCTAGAAATGCAGAGGAAAAATCTAGATCTGATGCCATGATGATTTTAACTGTAGATAATAAGCATAAAAACCTAAAGCTTACATCTTTAGCTAGAGATACATATGTAGAAATACCTGGCCACGGAAAGCAAAAGCTAACACATGCATATGCTTATGGAGGCCTTAATTTATTATTAGAAACACTTGAGTCTAATTTTAAAATAGATATTCAAAATTATGTTGTTGTGAATTTTTTCTCATTCATTAATATAATTGATACTTTAAATGGAATTGTTGTCGATGTAAAACCTAATGAAATACAAGAATTAAATCGATATATACCAGAATGTTATTCTTTTGACCACAATAAAAATAAAAATCCTATGAAAAATATAGAGTATTCAGGTAAACAAAAACTAAATGGTTATCAATCCTTAGCTTATAGCCGAATTAGGTATAACGATAGTGCTCTAGAGCGAGACAATAGACAAAGACTTGTACTTGAAAGTGCATTTGAAAAAGCTAAACATTTGCCAATTAATAAATACCCTGATTTAATAAATAGCATACTGCCATACGTTAAAACTAATATGAACACATCCGATATTTTATCTATCGGCAATTCCATTTTATCTATGGATAATTTTAATATTAAAACTTTAGAATTTCCTATAGAAGAGTATAGTACTGGTGGTATTTATAAAAACGCTGGATGGGTTTGGCGTTATGATGAAGATAAGTGTTTGCCAATACTTCATGATTTTATTTTTAATGATGATGTATATAAAAAATAAATTATATTACA
>NZ_LBBT01000296.1 GCF_001006285.1 Paraclostridium benzoelyticum | reverse complement strand
AAAGAGTGATAATAAAAATAATTTAGAAATTATTACTTATAAATAATTAATATATATTATAGATAACGGAGGTATTGTGTATATGAATATAGAAAAAATGACAGTAAGAGTACAAAAAGGCTTAAATGAAGCTTTTAATATAGCGGTAAAAAATCATAATCAACAAGTGGATGCAATACATCTATTAAGTGCACTTGTAAATCAAGAGGATGGTCTTATTCCAAATATACTAGAAAAGATGAACGTGTCTGTTGATGCATTTAATAACAGTATAAATTCAGAACTTAATAAATTACCACAAATACATGGTGAAGGTATAAATTCACAAGGAGTAACAGCTACAAGAAAGATAAATGAAATTTTAATTAAAGCAGAAGAAATATCTAAAGAATTTAAAGATGCATATATAAGTGTAGAACATGTTATGATTGCAATAATGGAAGTTGAATCAAAAACAAATATAGGTAAGATATTAAAGCAATATAATATAAATAAGAATGATTTTTTAAATGTACTATCAAAAGTTAGAGGAAATCAAAGAGTAGAAACTCAAGATCCAGAAGGAACTTATGAAGCATTAGCTAGATATGCTACAAACTTGGTAGAATTAGCTAAGAAAAACAAGTTAGACCCTGTAATAGGAAGAGATGAAGAAATAAGAAGAGTTATAAGAATATTATCAAGAAGAACTAAAAACAATCCTGTATTAATAGGAGAGCCAGGAGTTGGTAAAACAGCCATAGTAGAAGGACTAGCTGAAAGAATAGTTAGAGGCGATGTCCCTGAAGGATTAAAGGATAAAGTAATATTCTCATTAGATATGGGATCTTTAATTGCAGGGGCTAAATATAGAGGTGAGTTTGAAGAAAGATTAAAAGCAGTTCTTAAAGAGGTACAAGGTGCAGAAGGTAAGATAATTTTATTTATAGATGAGATACACACAATAGTTGGAGCTGGAAAAACTGATGGAGCAATGGATGCAGGAAATTTAATAAAACCTATGTTAGCTCGTGGAGAACTAAACTGTATAGGAGCAACTACTTTTGATGAGTATAGACAATATATTGAAAAAGACAAGGCTCTTGAAAGACGTTTCCAACCAGTTATGGCTGAAGAACCTAGTGTTAATGATACAATTTCAATACTTCGTGGACTTAAAGAAAGATTTGAAATTCATCATGGAATAAGAATACATGATAATGCTATAATTGCAGCTGCAAAATTATCGGATAGATATATACAAGATAGATTTTTACCAGATAAAGCTATAGATTTAATAGACGAAGCTGGAGCTATGATTAGAAGTGAGATAGATTCTCTTCCAACAGAGCTTGATACAGTGAGAAGAAAGTTATTAACATTAGAAACAGAAAGAGAAGCATTGCTAAAAGAAAATGATGAGAAAAGTAAAGAAAGACTTGAAAAACTAGGAAAAGAATTAGCTGAATTAAAATCTAAAAACGACGAAATGACTGCTAAGTATGAAAAAGAGAAAAGTCAAATATTAGAAATAAGAAATTTAAAAGAACAGCTTGATGAAGCTAAAGGAAATGTTGAAAAATATGAGAGAGAGTATGACTTTAACAAAGCAGCAGAACTAAAATATGGAGTAATACCTAAATTAGAAGAACAAATAAAGGCACATGAAGAAAAAATGCAAGAAAGCTATGAAAATGCTTTATTAAAAGAAGAAGTAACAGAAAATGAAATTTCTCAAATAGTTGCTAAGTGGACAGGTATACCAGTTACTAAACTTGTAGAGGGAGAAAGAGAAAAACTATTAAAGTTAGAAGATGAACTACACAAAAGAGTAATTGGACAAGACGAAGCTGTAACTGCTGTAAGTAATGCGGTAATACGTGCTCGTGCAGGACTTAAAGATGAGAATAAGCCAATAGGTTCATTTATATTCTTAGGACCTACGGGGGTAGGTAAAACAGAGCTTGCTAAAACTCTAGCTAACAACCTATTTGATAGTGAAGACAATATTATAAGGATTGATATGTCAGAATACATGGAAAAACATGCAGTATCAAGACTTATAGGGCCTCCTCCAGGATATGTAGGATATGAGGAAGGTGGACAATTGACAGAAGCTGTAAGAAGAAATCCATATTCTGTATTATTATTTGATGAGATAGAGAAAGCACATGAGGATGTATTTAACTTATTCCTTCAAATATTAGATGATGGAAGACTTACTGACAATAAAGGCAAAACAGTAGATTTTAAAAATACTATCATAATAATGACTTCAAATATAGGTAGCTCATATTTATTAGAAGCTGGAGAAGATATTAATGATGAAGCTAAAGAATTAGTTATGAACGAAATGAAGAGAAGATTTAAGCCAGAATTCTTAAATAGAGTTGATGATATTATAATGTTTAAACCATTAGATAAAGAAGGAATAAAACAAATTATAGACATCTTTATGAAATCTTTAAGAAATAGATTACAAGATAAGAGCATAGAAATTGAAGTTACAGAAAGATCAAAAGACATAATGGTTAAAGAAGGATATGATCCAATTTACGGAGCTAGACCATTAAAAAGATATATAAGTAATGTACTAGAAACTATGATAGCTAAAAAGTTAATAGCAGGAGAAATATATAACGGATGCACTATAGTAGTTGATGAAGAAAATGAAAATATAAACATATATGTAAAATAGTTTAATGAAACAAGATTGAAAAGTACTACCTAAAACTTAGGTAGTACTTTTTGTGTAATTTTAAATTTTGAGTGACAAAATTGTAACGCTATATAACTTTAAATATAAACGTACCAAATTTTTTTATGCTAAAATAAAAAAAGAATGTAATTTAAATGGTTAAAAGAGGGGATTATTATGAAATTTGTATCAATAAGGAAATGTGATGACTATTGCTATGAAAATATAAAAAAATCAATAGAGAAAAACTTAGAAGATATTGGCGGAATAGAAAAATATATAAACCCAAATAGCAAAGTATTAATAAAACCAAATTTACTTATGAAAAAAATACCAGAAGAAGCTACAACAACACATCCAATAGTAGTTAAAGTTGTATGTGAAATGCTTCTTAAATTAAATTGTGAGATAGTAATTGCTGATAGTCCAGGAGGGCCATATACTACATCAGCTTTAAAAGGTATATACAAATCAACTGGGATGAAAGATATAGCGGATGAATTAGGAATAACTCTAAACTATGATGTGAGTGAAGTAAAAGTAGAAAATGAAAACTCTAAAGCATTAAGATTTATGGATATAATAACTCCAATAAAAGAAGTTGACCATATAATTAATATATGTAAATTAAAGACTCATGGTATGGCTACATTTACTGGAGGAGTTAAAAATCTATATGGATCTATTGCTGGATTAAAAAAAGCAGAAATACATTATAGATTTCCAAGTGAAGAAATATTTTGTGAAGATGTATTATTAGATATATGCTCATATGTAAATCCAACACTAACTATTATGGATGGAATTGTTGGCATGGAAGGAGAAGGACCTTCTGCAGGAAATCCGAGACATATTGGAACAACCTTAGTATCAACAAGTCCATATGCGTTAGATTCAATAGCTTGCAAACTTATAAATTTAGATATAAACAAGGTTCCAACTGTAAGAGGAAGTATAAAAAGGGGATACATAAAGAACGATTTAAGTGATGTTAAAACAATAGGTGATGATATAAGTCAATTTGTTGTAAAGGATTTTAAAATACCAAAAACAAGCAAAGATTTTAGATTACTATCATCAACTTTACCTAAGTTTATACATGAACCTCTTACAAAATTATTAACTCCAAAACCAGTTGTTTCTTACAATAAGTGCGTGAAATGTAAAAAATGTATAGAGGCATGTCCAGCAAAGGTTATAAGTTTAGATTCAAAAATAGAAATAGATTTAAGTAAATGTATAAGATGTTTTTGCTGCCATGAATTATGTCCTAAAAAAGCTATAGATATAAAACGAAGCATAGTATTTAAGTTAATAAAATAATAATAATTGGAGAGTAAATATGAAAAGATTTGAATATCAAGTATTAACACTTGAAGGATTAGATATAGAAGATGAACTAAACAAATATGGTCAAGAAGGTTGGGAATTAGTAGCAATAGATCAACGTGGAAGACAGTATTTAAAGAGAGAAATAAATATATAAGCATAAAAGGCTAGTTGAAATGAATTTGTTTATTTTAACTAGCTTTTTAAAATAGTGTTTAACAAAATTCTAATAAAATACATATAATAAAAAGTGTCAGTGTAATGTAAAAGCACAAAATTTATTTTAGGGGGAGTGTTTCATGAGGGTAGACTGCAAACTATACGAGTTTAGGGGTGTATGGGTAGCAACAGTGTATGATATAGATTGGCCCAAGACAAAAAATGATGCTGAAGCACAAAAGAAAGAATTTATACAGTTATTAGATAAATTGCAAAGTCTAAATTTTAATGTAGTTATGGTTCAAATTAGACCTACATCAGATACTTTTTACAAATCAAAAATCAATCCATGGTCATCATACCTTACAGGAACACAAGGAAAAGATCCAGGGTATGACCCACTTCAATTTATGTTAGATGAAACACATAAAAGAAATATGAAATTTTATGGATGGCTAAATCCATATAGAGTAACTACTAAAGGAACTGATCTAAGTGTGTTAGCAGACAATAACCCAGCAAAATTAAATCCTGACTGGATTTTGGAATTTAATGATGCACTTTCATATAATCCCGAAGATAGAGAGGTAATAAACTATTTAGCAACTACAGTTTTTGAAATAGTTTCTAATTATGATGTAGACGGAATAATATTTGATGAATATTTCTATCCAGAAGGTTATCCTATGCCAAAATGTGAGTGTAAATGGATTTGTAAATGTGGATGCTGGGAATGTGTAAATATTGGAGATTATAGAAGATCAGCTATAAATTATTTAATAAAAACTATATATAAAGTTATAAAAGCTACAAATCCAAAGGTTCAGTTTGGAATAAGTCCTTTCCCAGTATGGAAGAATAAAAGCAGTGATATAAATGGATCTAATACAAATGCGCTAGAAGGGTATTACGCTTTATACTCAGACCCTCTAACTTGGATACAAGAAGGAACTGTAGATTTTATAGCACCACAAATATATTGGGCAACTAACGACAAAAAAAATCCGTATGAAACACTAGTTAGATGGTGGTCTAATGTAGTGGAAGGTACGAATGTAAAACTATATATTGCACAAAGTATAAATAAGGCAGAGACAGCTAAAGAGTTAGACAAACAAATTGCTATAAATAGACAGTACCCAGAGGTTAAAGGAAATATATTATTTAGTTATAGAGATATAGCTAGTAATAATGAAGGTATAGTCCAACAATTAGAAAAGGCATATTCAGAAAAGGCATGTATCTTATAAAAAATAGCCCTTATAATAAGATTTATTTAAACAATAGAAATATGTGTTTAAAAAAACTATTATAAGGGTTTTTTTATGCTAAATATTCAATTAAATTAAAAATATACATTACAATTAAAATATTTGTAAGTAAACTCAAAAAAGAGTTAAGCGAAATTTCAGCATTAGAACCAACCTTTATTACAGGAGCTAAAGGTAATCTATATTTTTTACAAGATGGATAAAAAAGACAAACTCCACTAGAGTTGAACATATCCAAAAGTATATGAGATATACAACCTAATATAAAACCATAAAACATTATAAATATATACACATCTAAGAATACAAGTATGTACGGATATAATAGTTTAAATCCAATATCTATTAACAATGATATAAAAATTAAGAAATATATAAATAAGGCACTGTGAGTAAAACCTCTGTGGTGAAACTTATTATTAATTATTTTAGATAAAATATTAAACTTTTTTCCTATATAAGATTGTGGACAGTCTATGTCAGGGAAAATAGAGCCTAACTTTAAGAAGTAAATATATAATAACAGGAAAATAGAAATTTCTATTAAATTGAAATTGGAAATTATGTAATTATAAAATGGACCTAAAAATAACATACCTAAAAATATACCGCCATTGATATGAGTGTCATATTTAATTAAAATCACCTCCCATAGATTATATTCAAAATATGGAAAATTTTTCATTGAATTATTCTGAAAAAATATGGAAAAGTTACATAAAGTCAACTATAGATGGAATAAAAAAGGGAAGAGATGAACTTTTAGAAAAAGCTATAGAAGTTATAAAAACTAAATAAAAATTCGCTTCGCTCATGTCGCTCAAATTTAATATCGTCAACGTCCACTCGATAAACTCTTGTCCCGTTACTTAAACGACTTCGTCAGTTGCTCAAAATGTCATTTTTTACTTTCATCAAGATTTTGATATGACTATACTTTATAAGTTATTCACAAATATTCGTTAATCATAAATTCCTTAAGCGTAAAAAATAAATATAAGGATATAAAATTTTCTAGCCTTATATTTATTTAAATATGTGCACATAATTATTAGTATATAGAATGAAATAATAAATAATTATTAAATCAAGGAAAGACAAATATATGAAAATAAAATGGGAAGAAAAATTTATCGAACTATATACTAAAGGAAAAGTGCAAGAAGCTAAAGAGTTAAAAAATATACATGTTCCAAGTAAGCTATACAAATACCAAAAAATAGATGAAAATAGACTGAAAAATTTAGAAGATGGAAAACTATACTTTTCAAATAGAGAGCATTTAAATGATCCCTTTGACTTACTACCAGTACATTATAATGAAGATGAGATAATACGCTTCTTAAAAGGAGAATATTGTCCAGCAAATAACTTATCAAAATTAGAAATAATAAGTAAGATAGATAAAGTTTTAAATAGCTTTAGCGACCACATAAAAATACTATCTCTAAGTACTAGTATATACAACATACCTCTATGGACTCATTATGGAGATAACCATAGGGGTATGTGTATTGAATATGATATAGACAATTTGGATAGAAACAGCGATTTTTATGATTGCTTATTAAAAGTAAGTTATATAGATAAAAAAGTAGAAATAACTGAAGTTTTGAAAAATACTTTATCTAATCTAATAAATAATGATGAGTTAAAACTAGATTCTATGTTTTTGTTATACTTCACACTGACAATGAAACATAAAAGCTGGCAATATGAAAATGAATGGAGAATTATATTAAAAAGCAATAGTGGAGAATGTGGTATAGAAAAAAGCCTAATGAAAGTAAAGTCTATTTATTTAGGCAAAGACTGTAGTAAAGAAAATATAGAAAGAGTTATAGAAATTTCTAAAAAACTAAAGTGCAAAGTCTACAAAATGGAATATTCTAAAGGTATTGATTTTAGATTGATACCAAAAAAGGTATAGAAATTTTAAAAATTTTTATACCTTTTTTGTGCTTAAGGAAGTTTTAATTACTAAAAATTCCCTTAAATAGACGAAAACTATTCATGATTGAAATAGATTAATCATATTTAAAATATGATTAAAACAAGGTATATAGAATAAACAAATTGAATAGGTATTTAATAATATTATATAAACTAGGAGGGATTTCATGGAATTTGAAATTACAAAGGAAATTTTTACTGTGAATTTGGACATGATAGCAACTTTAGCACTAGCTACATTACTTTTGATTTTAGGAAATTACTTAAGAAAAAAGATTAGTTTTTTAGACAAATTTTGCATTCCAGGGCCAGTTATAGGAGGGCTTTTATTTGCAATTATAATATTTATTTCAAAGACTGTAAATTTATTTAACTTAGAGATGGATACAACTTTACAATCACCGTTTATGATAGCTTTCTTTACCACGATAGGATTAGGAGCTAGCTTTTCTCTTATAAAAAAGGGTGGAAAATTATTAATAATTTATTGGATATTGTGT
The DNA here is from genome assembly GCF_001006285.1 of Paraclostridium benzoelyticum. Lineage (GTDB taxonomy): Bacteria > Bacillota > Clostridia > Peptostreptococcales > Peptostreptococcaceae > Paraclostridium > Paraclostridium benzoelyticum. Next base: position 7,262 of record NZ_LBBT01000296.1, on the reverse strand, counting down.
GGAGGACTTGCTATATTTCAAAATGTAATAGGTATTATAGGGGCAAAGCTAACAAATATAAACCCTCTTATAGGTATTATGTGTGGAGGTGTTTCTATGGAAGGTGGTCATGCAAATGCAGCTTCCTTTGGGGCAACCATAGAAGGGTTAGGGGTAAATGGCGCGCTTACAATAGGTATGGCAGCAGCGACATTTGGCGTTATTTTTGGAGGAATTATAGGAGGTCCAGCTTCTCGATATTTAATAGATAAGTACAATTTAAAACCATTAGTAGAAGAACATGATAAAAATATATCTGTAGAAGAAACGGCAGGAATAAAATTAAGTGACTCATTCAATTCAAGTACTATGATAACTCAAATTGCAGTTATAGCATCTTGCATGACTATTGGAAATTTATTTGGATCATGGTTTTCAAATGCTACAGGTGTAGTACTTCCAGGATATGTAGGTGCGATGTTTGTTGCAGTTTTATTTAGAAATTTAAATGACAAGATAAATATTGTGAAAATAGATCTATATTCAGTTGATATAATAAGCAATGTTTGTTTAGGAATATTTTTAACAATGGCACTTATGAGTATAAAATTATGGGAATTAGCAGGACTTGCAGGACCGATGATAGCAATAGTTCTTGCTCAAGTTATATTTATAGCATTATATGGAATATTTATTGGATTTAGATTATTAGGAAAAGATTTTGATGCGGCAGTTATGGTTTCAGGCATGTTAGGTCATGGACTTGGAGCAACTCCTAATGCACTAGCTAATATAAATTCTGTAACTTCTAAGTATGGAAATTCAACAAAGGCTTTTTTAATAGTACCTTTAGTTGGAGCATTTTTAGTAGATTTAGTGGGAATACCGACAATTGTAACTTTTATAAACTTTTTTAGTTAACTACCCAAAGTAAAAAATATAATTTGGTAATAAATAGGGTGGATAAATATTCACAAAAAATATTATAAGTGCTATAATTTACTAAACTGTATAAAAGGAGACTTGTAGATATGTTTAAGCAAATGAGAAGAAAAGAAAGACAAAAGCTAGAAAACATTAATTATAATAACAAAGTTTCATTTTATGTAGTAGGAAAAACTTGTGTAATTCCAGAAGAATTTAGCACAAAATATGAAAGTACTATTTTATTTGGAGAGGCTAATGAAGTTTTTGGAGAAGAAAAAAATGAAGCTTTACTAGAGCTATTGAAAAAATACTCACCTAATTTTATAGATAAAGGTAAATTTTACATAAAAAATGCTGGAGACAAAACTAGAGTAATAAAGATGAGTATTGATAAAATTTCAGGCAAAGCTATAATATAAATATAAAACTTAACATATTGAGGTGAATTATGAGTGGACATAAATTTAATATTAAAAAATTAGAAAAATTGAATAATCCTCATAGGATAGAGATGATAGACTTAGAAAAAATAGTGGAAAACTTGAAACTAAGAGATAATAGTTTGTTAGTAGATATAGGTGCCGGAACAGGTATTTTTTCAGAAAAACTGCTAGAGCTTATTCCAAAATCTAATTGCTATGCATTAGATATATCAAGAGAAATGATAGATTGGATAAATTTAAATCGCATTCCAAGATTACATGGAAGACTTAAAGCTAGTGTGATGGAAGAAAGTAGTATATCACTTAAAGAAAACTTAGCAGATCTAGTATTTATGATAACTGTGCATCATGAGTTAGATGACGCAATAGTACTCTTAAAAGATGCAAAAAGAGTTTTAAATGAAGATGGTAAAATTCTTATATGTGATTGGAAAGAAGGATCACATAAACATTTTGTAAAAAAAGATAAGATAGTAAATGATTTAAAAGAAGCTGGATTTGAAAATATACAAGAAATAGATGCATCAGAAGATTTAGTTTGTCTAATTGGATATTAATAGGTATTAACAAGGGAGATGTTTTATAAAACGTCTCTTTTATTTTTTATATTATAAATATAGTAAAATATGTTTAACATTGCATCTTTTGTGGTAAATATTACAAGGAACAATAATTATTCTTAAATTTCAATTCTAAAATACAAAAACAATCAAAATACAACTAGAATAATGAGGTGATGTGTATGAAGGAAACTTTTCATATAGGAATTGATGTTGGATCAACTACTGTAAAATTAGTAGTATTAGATAAGCGCAACAATATTGTATTTAAAAAATACAAAAGACATTTATCTGATATAAAAAACGCTGTAATAAAAATTCTAGAAGACACTTATAGAAGTATAGGAGATAGTTGCGTTTCTGTAGTTATAACTGGTTCAGGAGGAATGAATTTAGCAAATAACTTAGGTGTAGATTTTGTACAAGAGGTAATAGCAAGCACTAAAGCTGTGGAAGTTTATAATTCAGATACTGACGTAGTTATAGAATTAGGTGGAGAAGATGCAAAGATAATCTATTTAACTAATGGAATAGAACAAAGAATGAATGGAATTTGCGCAGGAGGAACTGGTTCTTTTATAGATCAAATGGCATCTTTATTAAAGACTGATGCTAGCGGGTTAAATGAACTAGCAAAAGATTATAAAAATATATATAGTATAGCTGCTAGATGTGGAGTATTTGCCAAAACAGATATTCAGCCATTGATAAATGAGGGTGCAAGAAAAGAAGATATAGCAATGAGTATTTTTCATGCAGTAGCAGTACAAACTATAAGTGTTTTAGCCTGTGGAAGAAAAATACAGGGAAAAGTTGCTTTTCTAGGAGGACCGCTATACTTTTTATCCCAACTAAGACAATCATTTATAGATATGCTAAACTTAGACGAACACGATATTATATTTCCTAAAGATGCTCAACTGTACATAGCTATAGGAGCAGCTCTTTCATATACAAATAATAAAACATTTATGATAAGTGACTTATTATTAAACTTAAAGAACTCAAAAGAAACTCAAAATACCACTCAAAGTAAATTAAAGCCTTTATTTATAAACGAAGAAGAATATGAAAAATTCAAAGAAAGACATAGTATGAATATAGTTACTACAAAAGAGTTATCAAATTACTCAGGAGATTGCTTTTTAGGTATTGACGCAGGATCTACAACAACTAAGGTAGCTCTAATTGATGATGATGGCAATTTACTATATTCAGCATATAAAAGCAATGAAGGAAGCCCTTTAAACTCTACAATAGATATTTTAAATGATATATATATAAACTTACCAAATACAGCTAAAATAGTGAATTCAGCAGTTACAGGATATGGAGAAGCTTTACTAAAACAAGCGTTAAAGATAGATATAGGAGAAATAGAAACGGTAGCGCATTATAAGGGAGCTAAGTTTTTCTCTCCAAATGTAGACTTTATACTTGATATAGGCGGGCAAGATATGAAATGTCTAAAGATAAATAATGGAGTTATCGAAACTATAATATTAAATGAAGCTTGCTCTTCGGGGTGTGGGTCGTTTTTAGAAACTTTTGCGAAATCATTAGAACTTGATATAAAAGAATTTTCTAAAAAAGCTCTATACTCTGAAAATCCAGTTGATTTAGGATCTAGATGTACGGTATTTATGAACTCAAGAGTAAAACAAGCTCAAAAGGAAGGTAACTCGGTAAGTGATATAAGTGCTGGATTATCATATTCAGTTATAAAAAATGCATTATATAAAGTTATAAAAGCAAAATCTAAAGAAGATATTGGACAATACCCTGTTGTTCAAGGAGGAACTTTTTATAACGATGCTGTATTAAGGGTATTTGAAATACTAACGGAACGAGAAGTTGTAAGACCTAATATTGCAGGAATAATGGGTGCATTTGGAGCTAGTATAATTGCAAAAGAAAAATATAAAAAAGGGAACACTACATTATTGTTAGATAGAGATAATATAAATAATATAAAGCTAAGAACTATTACTGCAAGATGTGGAAAATGTTCTAATAATTGTTTACTTACTATAAATAATTTTGGAAATGGAGAAAAGTTTATTTCAGGAAATAGATGTGAAAAAGGGTCAGGATTAGAAGTTAATGAAAATAAACATATAAATCTATTTGAATACAAATATAAAAAAATATTTGGCTATAAAAGCGTAGAAGCTAAATATGCAAAGCGAAAAACTATTGGTATACCTAGGGTTTTAAATATGTATGAAAATTATCCTTTCTGGCACACTATATTTACAAACTTAGGATTTAGTGTTATTTTATCAGAAAAATCGTCTAAACAAATTTATGAAAAAGGTATGGATTCAATTGTTTCTGAATCAGTTTGCTATCCAGCAAAACTAGTTCATGGTCATATAAATGATTTAATTGAAAAAGGAGTTAAAACAATTTTTTATCCATGTATAAGACATGAACACAAAGAGTTTGAAAATATAGATAATCATTTTAATTGTCCTGTTGTAATGTCATACTCAGAAGTTATAAAAAATAATATTAGTGAAATACGAGATAAAAATATTAATTTTATTAATCCGTTTTTACCAATGAATAATAAAAAAGCATTAAAGAAAAGTCTTTTTGAAGAGTTAAATAAAATTAAATTATATGATAAAGATTTTATAGAAATAAGTAAAGATGAAATAAGTAAAAGTGTAGATCTAGGTTTTAAAGAATATGAAAAATTTAAAAAAGACATACAGAATATGGGTGAAAAAGCATTAAAATTAATAGAAAAAAACAATATGAAGGGTATTGTTTTAGCAGGAAGACCGTATCATATTGACCCAGAAATAAATCATGGGATACCAGAACTTATAAATTCTTTAGATATGGCAGTCCTAACAGAGGATAGTATATGCCATTTAGGCAAAATAGATAAATCTTTAAGAGTTGTAGATCAATGGGCATATCATTCAAGATTATATAGAGCTGCAAAATATGTTAGTCATTCAAAAAATTTAGAACTTGTTCAGTTAAATTCTTTTGGTTGTGGTCTTGATTCAGTTACAACTGATCAAGTTCAAGAACTTTTAAATAGTGAGGGAAGAATATACACTTGTATAAAAATTGATGAAGGAAATAATTTAGGAGCTGCTAAAATAAGATTAAGATCGTTAAAAGCGGCCATAGAAGAAAGAGATAAAAATAATATAGAAATTATAAAAGTTGAAAAAAAATATAAAAGAGGAAGTTTAGCTAAAGCTATAAAAGAAGATTATAATATTTTAGTTCCTCAAATGTCACCTATACACTTTGATTTAGTAGAACATGGAGTAAGATCATGTGGATATAATATGGTATTACTAAAAGATTATGAAGGTGCTGTAGAAGAAGGATTGAAATACGTTAATAATGATGCTTGCTATCCAGCGATTATTGTAGTAGGTCAAATTATTAAAGCATTAAAAAGTGGGGAATATAATTTAAGTAAGACTGCGGTGGCTATAACTCAAACTGGAGGGGTTTGCAGAGCTACTAACTACATTGGTTTCTTAAGAAAAGCTTTAAGTGATGCAGGATATGAAGATGTACCTGTATTATCTTTATCTATAAATGGAGAAGAAAAGAGCAATTTATATAGTGCTTTCTCATTAAGCTTAGTAAATAAAGTTTTAATGGGAGCCATATATGGAGACTTGCTTATGAAGGTTTTATATAGAGTTAGACCATATGAAAAAGTAAAGGGAAGTGCTAATAAACTATATGAAAAATACATAAGGATTTGTAAAAAGAGTTTAGAAAGAGGAAGCTTTATTGAGTTTAAAGAAAACATATATAATATAGTAAGAGATTTTGATAATTTACCTATAGTACAAGTCGAAAAACCTAAAGTTGGATTAGTTGGAGAGATCTTAGTTAAATTTCATCCATTGGCAAATAACAACATTGTAGATGTGTTGGAAGCTGAAGGAGCTGAGGTAGTTGTTCCAGAACTTATGAATTTCTTTTTAAGTTGTTGTTTTAATACATATTACAAGGCTGATAATCATTTAGATAAAAAATATAAAAAACTAGGTGGTAAATTTGGGATAGGTGCAATTGAAAAATATCAAAAGCATTATATGAATGCTTTGGAAAGTAGTAAGAGATTTAGTAAGACAAAAGATATTAAAACTCTAGGAAGTATAGCATCTAATGTAATTTCTCTAGGAAATCAAGCTGGGGAAGGATGGCTTTTAACAGCTGAAATGATGGAACTTATCGAAAGTGGTGTGAAAAATATTATCTGCATGCAACCTTTTGCTTGCTTACCTAATCACATAACTGGAAAAGGAGTAATTAAGGAATTAAAAAGAATTTACGATGATTCCAATATTGTTCCAATAGACTATGATCCAGGGGCTAGCGAAGTAAATCAGTTAAATAGAATAAAACTTATGCTTTCAACATCATTTAAAAATTTAGAATGTAATAATGTGAATATTGAAACTTTAAAACCTGAAAGTATAGAGCCTGAAGATACAGAAAAAGAAGCATTAGCTTAATAAAAATAAGTAGTTACGGAGTGAAACTAATTTACATCGTTAACTACTTATTTTTATATAATAAAATTTATTTCAATAATTTGGATCTATAAATAATTGATGAGGTTAAATATCCTAAAAACAATCCATTCATAAAAGTCACTACAAATCTACCTATTCCAAAATTTTTAAATATAAGGTAGCTTAAAATAATAATTAAAATTTGTATCGAAATAGCTGTTAAATGATATTGAAATTTATTTGATCGTATATGTTTGTTACTATACCTTCTTATAGTATAGAAGTAATATAAAATAACAAAAAAACCTAATAGTGTGCTACCATGTTGAAGCAATTTGAAAAAGGGAACTTGATAACCAAGTATATGTATAGATTCTTTTAATAGATTTATGTTAACAACAAAATAACCTGTTTTATGGGTAAATGCATCCCAGATTATATGTGTTAGCATTCCGACTATACATGAGTATGTAAATACAAAAATATCTTTAGGACTTTTAAAATTAAAATCATAATTTATAAGATATGTATAATAGTTACAGATCTTAGAAGGGAGATTAATTATAAATGGATTTTTTATGAACTTTAATATTAGGTAGTTTAACAAAAAGCATATTGGAAGATTAAGAATTAAAAATCCTAATAGTGTATGTCCTAAATCACTGCTTGGATTAAATAATAAAAAATATATAAAATCTGGTGCCATAGAGCCTAGAATCAATCCTAATGAACTAAAGTTTTTGTTTTTTGAAAAAATTACTACAGCTGGATGAGCTAATGTAAATGGCATAAAAAATTCTCCTTAAACTTTTATTTCATTTTAATATAATAATATAAATAAATAAAAT
>NZ_LBBT01000295.1 GCF_001006285.1 Paraclostridium benzoelyticum | reverse complement strand
CTTTATATTTTATTTAATAATATTTTATTAAAATCCATATAAATTTGTTGTTAAGATATCTACTATTATATAAAAACAATATTAAGATTTCTTAATATATTTAATACTCTATTTCTTATTTAAAATTGCTATAATCATTGTATATACTATTATAAAATCAGAGGAGGTGTTAGAGTGTTTTATAGTTCTTTATCTATGGCAGGAATCTTTTTTGTAATTTCATTGATATTTTTTATTTTTAAAGATAAAGCATGTATTTTAATTGGCGGATATAATTCAATTTCTAAGAATAAAAGAAAAGGTTATGATGAAGTAAAATTAAGTAAAGATTTTAGAAATACATTTTTTAAATATGGTCTAATATTTTTTATAGGAGGAATTGGATGTTTATTTATATCTAATTGGTGTTTTTTGATAGCATTTTTAGTTTGGTTAATTTACTTTTCTACGAATGTAAGTTTTAGTAATAAGGTATTTGATAAATACAAAATTTAAATTTTAAAGGAGGCAAAATTGGATAATATTTTTAATTATTAAACATCATTCATATTAATATAAATAAAAATATTAATATGAATGATGTTATATACACTATTTTATTATATATCTTATCTTAATTTCATAGAATAAATAACTCTAACTTTGTTTTTGTCCTTATCATCACTTGATAGTTCTTTAAATTTAAATCCTAATTTTTCTGCTAGCTTTATAGATGCTGTATTTTGAGGATATATATGGGCTTCGATTGTTTGAACAGGTGAACTTTCACTTACATGGTTAATTAATAATGGAGCGGCTTCACTCATGATTCCTTTGTTCCAGTGAGCTTTCTTTAACATATAGCCAATCTGGACTTTATTTTCATTTTCATCGAAATGGTGTAGAGCTAGGTCTCCTAAATATTCATTAGTACTTTTTTCAATTACTCCCCATCTTATAAACCACTTTTTTTCAAATCCCTTATCTATAATATCAATAAGCTTTATAATATCTTCTATATAACTAATTTTTTGACCTGAGTTAAACTTCATAACATCCTCATCTGAGTACATTTCCAAGATATCTCTTGAATCTGAATATGATATCTTTCTCAGAAGATACTTATTAGACTCTATTTCTTTAAATTCATTAAATAAACTATACATATACCATCACCCCAACCTTTTATAAAATAATATTAGTATACTTTACTACCCTATATTTCTATAAATAATCAAAATAACTTCTAATACTCTCTAATTTTATTTTTTCTATTTCGCTTAATTTATAACTTCGCTATTTTAATCCTATATTCATTTATTTCACTCCAATTTCATTATTTAAAATGTATTATTATATATATAAAAATTATTATTATATGTAACTCTGTTATCAAAAACTGCAACAAAACACAAATCTGTAGATAATTAAACTTTTTGATAGTATATTTAAATCAAGAAAGGAGTTAACAATGAAAATTAATATTTTGATAGATAAAATTTTAAGCAGAGATGAAGTAGAGATTAAGGTTTGTCCTGAAAATGTAAACCTTGGACATGATTTAGAAAGCTACATAAGACAAATTTCAAAACTAACAGTTATAAATACTAAAAATGATAGCAAAATCAAAGTAAATATAAATGATATATTAAAATTTCAATCAGAAGGCCATATGTGTTGTGTAGAAATGAAATCCAAAGAACTTTATTTGATAAATAAACGACTAAAAGAAATAGAAGGTCTAAACTATAAGAGTTTTGTAAAAATCAACAATCAAACAATTATTAACCTAAATGAAGTTAAAGAGTTTTCATCTGCTCCAAATGCAAGATTAGAAGTGATACTTAGTGATGGCTCATTTCACTTTGTAAATAGACATTATGTAAAAATAATAAAGGAGAGGCTATTATGATTAAACAGTTTAAATCATCTTTTTTTCAAATATTTTCACTAACATTTATATGGGTCTTATTATTAATTTCTATATTTTTAGGAGATGTATCATTATCCGTTAAATATACTTGGAACTTAGTTTGTATATGTGCTATTTCTGCAATTATATTTGGAGTAATGTATCCTGCTTTATGGAATTTCTCATCACTTAAAGCTTTTAATAAAATTGCTATATCATCTGTTATAAATACACTTGGAGGAATTATAGCTGTATGGTTATTTTCACAGGATATGTTTATCTTTATAAAACCATGGATATTAGAGATCTTTATACTTACAATAATAGGTCATGTTATTGGTTTTTATTTTTACTCAAAGTGGGATAATACAAAAACATCTAAAGAACTAAATAATTTATTAAAAAAATAATTATAACTTTAAAAATTCTACATCCTTTGGCTTATAAACATTTAGTTATAAACACTATTAATTAAAAGGGGAATTCTATATTATGAACGATTTGATTTTACATGTTCCATCGTTTGAAGAACTTAAGTACAGACAACTAATTTTGTCTCAGGAAGATACTATGTCTTACAATAAAGGTTATAATCTTGGAATTGAAAACTATAATAACGAAACAGGTTGCATTGATTTTTCTAGAAAATATTGGAGTGAGTGGTATTCTAAGTGGGTGTCTGAAAGAGTAGATAGATACTATGCATATATAGTAAATAGTAAAACTGGCGAGTTTGTAGGTGATGTATGCTTTTACTATGATTCTCAAAATGATTTACACCTTATAGGTATAGTTATCGAAAGCAAACATAGATCCAAAGGATATTGTTCAAAAGGATTGTTAAAACTTGCAGAAACAGCATTCAATGACTTTAATGTGAAGGTTTTAAGAAATGTAATTCCTTTAGATAGAAAAAGTGCCATAAGCGGGCATAAAAGTGCTGGGTTTAGAGAAATTAGTATTGATGATAATTTAATTACGCTAGATTTAGTAAAATCAGAGCATTTATCTAAGTAATGTATAATAAAAAATTTTATTTGAATAATGCAGAATAAAAATAGTTAAGGTGTATTTAGTTACAAATACACCTTAACTATTTTTTAATATTTATATAACTTTTTAAAATTTAATGAGGTTACAATATAGAACAAAATTTTAAGGTTTATCTATAGTATTCTTTATATTCTTAAATTTATGTATGAATAAGTTTTAATTCTGAGGTAAAGATGCTTTTTATAAATAATTAGACTTAGTTTTTATATAACTCTCTTTGCCCATAAGTAAGTCCCATTCCAATAACTTGTATTTATATTACTTTTCTTTACAACATCTCCTGGTTTAGGTGCATGTATCATTTCTCCATTCCCAACATATACTCCAACATGGCTCACTCCTCCGCTTCCATCAGTACTCGAGAATATTAAATCTCCTGGCTGTAAATTAGATTTACTTACAGTCGTTCCAAAGTTAGATTGTTGACTAGATGTTCTAGGTAAATTAATACTTCCAGCATTTTTAAATATATAAGTCATAAGACCTGAACAGTCAAATGAGTTAGGTCCTTCAGCTCCCCATACATATGATTTTCCTAACTGAGCATAAGCTAAATTAACTATTGCTGATTGTTTACTAGAATTACTTACTGGAGAATTTTGTGATTCTTCAGGTTTACTATTTTCTGCTCCAGTATTTATATTTGGTTCAGATTTATCAGTATTTACTGATGGATTTTGAATTATATCAGTTTCATTATTTTCATTGTTTTGTTCAATATTAACATTCTCTTGTGGTTTACTAATTTGTTGAGTAGTGTTTCCATTTACACTTGAGCTTGTAATTTCTTTTACTACTTCCTCTTTTATTTTTATAACCGGCTTTTCGTCTGTTATGTACTTATTATATATATATCCTTCTTTACCATCGTATTTAACCTTTATCCATTCTCCATTGTCTTCTAAAAATTCTACCTTTGTATCCTCATCTAAAACTTTAAATACTTTAGAATTTAAGTTTTTATCTTCTCTAAAATTTACATTGTCAGCACTTATATATAATGATTTATTATTTACATCTACATAATTTGAATTTATCCATCCTGACTTTTCATTCTTAAGTTCAACTTTATACCAATCATTTTCTTGCCCTAATATTTCAAATTCAGTACCTTTTGGAACTGCATATAATTTATTTGCATCTTTTATTTTAGGGGTATTTCTTATATTAAGCCCTCTTTTAGCATTAACTTTAGCAGTTTTATATATTATCTTTTTATACTCATCTTCACTTTTTGTACTTTCTTTATCATCATTTGCAAAAGCGCTCATACTTGATGATACTATCATAATAGCAGTCATAGGTATTAAAAATTTTCTCTTTAACATAATTACTCTTCCTCCATTTATTTGTAACTTTTTTGTAACTTGTTAAAGAATACTACATAATTATGAATAAATTATGAATAAATTCTCAAAATTTTTTCTAAATCACAGCATATTTTTAGTAAAAAATAGGTAAATCCTTTATAAAGAATTTACCTATTTCAAAAATTAAATCTATTATTAAAGAGGAGAATCTCTCATGGATTTATAATAGTTTAAAAGTATGAACAAATTATGAATTTAATGTTAAATATTCTTTAAATCTTTTGATTGTTGATTATTGGCAACGTAATTATAAACTCACTTCCTTCATTTTGTTTACTTTTAACCTCAATTTTTCCTTTGTGTAGGTCAACGATTGATTTAACAATAGTAAGTCCAACTCCAATGCCGCCAGTATCTTTACTTCTAGACTCATCGACCCTATAAAATCTTTCAAATATATGATTTAAACTTTCTTTTGGAATCCCTACTCCCTCGTCTTTAAAGTGTATTTTAATATTTTCTTTTTCTTTGTATGCATATATATATATATTTCCACCAGCATTTGTATATCTTATTGCATTTGAAAGTAAATTTACTATGACCTGAGATATTTTATCTTTATCTAAATATGTATTTACATTTTCTAAGTTAAATACTATGTTTAGATTTTTTTCTAAAGCACAACCTTGATTATTATAAACTATATTTTTTATAAGTTTCTCTATATTAATCTCAGTTAAGTTAAGCTTGCTTTTTTCACTATCAAACTTTGCTAAGTTTTTTAATTGATTAACCAAGTTGGTAAGCCTTATTACCTCTTCATTTACACTATTTAACCTCTCTGTATTCGGTTCCCATATTCCATCTATCATTGCTTCCAAGTGAGTTTGTACATTTGTCAGTGGAGTTCTAAGCTCATGAGATATATCTGTAGTTAGTCTTTTCCTTAGATTTTCTTGCTCTTCTAATTTTGACGCTAAATTATTTATAGAGACTATAAGATTATCAATTTCATATATATTACTTTGATAGTCAATCTTATTATAATAACCTCCATCTCCCATTAAGTTTGTTATATTTAACACAACCTCTATTGGCTTAGATATATTATTAGCAATTAGTATGGCTATACATATTGTTATTAATATCATTAAAATACCTATAAAAGTAATTACTTGGTTTATTTCTTTTAAAAAATCAACATCATTATCCATATAATAAAGCAATCCATATGTTCCAATTTTTATTGATCCAATAACTTGATTATTTGAATTCTTTAAATTTAAAGATTGCTCCGTATACTTTCCATGCCAGTTGGCCATTGTGTGATTCATGTTGTTTTCTATACTTCCCATGATTTTGTTACATCTATCTTGACTATATGTTGTGGCTCCCCAAATTAAATTTCCATTTGTATCATATAGATCTACAAATATTCCTTTGTTTATAGCATTTTCTCCTATTTTTTCTATACTGTATAAGTTCCATCTACCATCCATATATTCTGATTCTATTGAATTTATTAAGTTAGAAACCTCATTTTCATTATTTTTAATTATATACTCTTCAAATTTTTTCTCAAAAATACTATTTATAGATACTGCTATAACTATTACTACTACAATTATTAACGATACTAAATATAGAATTAGTTTTTTATTAAGTTTTAGTTTTTTTAATTTATAATCCAAATTTGTAACCTACTCCATATACTGTTTGAATAATTTTAGCCTTTTTTGTATCTAATTCTATTTTTTGTCTAAGGTTCTTTATGTGAGCATCTATAATTCTATCAACTTTTTCATAGTGTTCATCTATCGCTAATTCTAATAATTGTTCTCTACTAAATATCCTATTTGGATTTTTAGCAAATAGTAAAAGTATCTTATATTCAGTATTAGTTAATACAACTTTTTCACCTCTTACTTTAACATCATGAGATGACATATTTATTTCAAGTTCATCCGAGAATTTTAGTACATCCTTCTTTTCTATATCTAGTTTTCTAAAAACCGCTTTTACCCTTAAAACTAACTCTTTAACATTAAAAGGCTTACAAACATAATCATCACAACCTATATTAAATCCTTCTATACGATCTTCATCTTCTGTTTTTGCAGTCAACATTATTATATGAACCATAGAAGTTTCTCTTATTTTTTTACAAATACTCTCTCCGTTTATATCTGGCAACATTCTATCTAAAATTATTAAATCAAAGTTTTTGTTAGTTAAATATTTAAGAGCTTGTTCTCCATTATTTGCTACTATGCAATTGTATCCCTCTTTATCTAAATACGCTTTAACAACTTGTGTTATCTTCTTTTCATCATCTACTATCAATATATTAAACATTTGTAAGTCTCCCTTTGTCTCTCTGCTATATAAATTAATTACAATATACCATAAAATTTATAAAAAGTTTATGGATTAATTTTGCTAGTGTATATTTTAATTTTTAATTAATAATGATTATATGAACTCTAATTATTGAAAATTTTTTACAAAGAAAAAGCTAATCTCTCTTGGAAATTAGCTTTTTCTTTGTAAAAAATTAATTTATATTCCCATTTTCATATTTATTTTCACATTAATAATAATAAAAAAATATGAACAAATTATGAATAAATAGTTATAAGGTAGATATATAAGCATTACTATCATCATTTAAATCAATTTTTTTTGATTTTATAGTTTACAAATCATTTTTTTTAGCATATCATATGATTATAAGTGAATATGTTAATATGAAAAGGAGTTATTATGGAACTTATACAAATTTTAAAAGCTTTAAGCGATGAAAGTAGATTAAGAATACTTAATATTTTAAGAGATGGACCTTTATGCGTTTGTGAAATAGAAGCAATACTTGAAATCTCACAGTCTAATGCATCTAGACATTTAAGTAAGCTTACTAATGCTAATTTAGTTAACTATTATAAAGAAGCAAAGTTTATTTACTATAAATTAGATCATGAGACTTTAACCCAATACAGTTTTATTCAAAATATCTTAGACAATGAATTAGATAAAGATAAAAATCTAAAATATGATTATGAAATTTTAAAAGCATATAAAAATGCTAATTTAAGTTGTGATACTGTTTCACAGGTTAAAGATGTAATCTCAGAGATAACAAAGTAAAATTTAGGAGGAAATATATATGAAAATAGCAGTAATATCGGATATACATAGCAACATATATGCCCTAGATTCAGTATTAGCTGACATTAAAACTAAGGATGTAGATATGATAGTATGCACAGGTGATTTAGTAGGTTATGGAACAAGACCAAATGAAGTTATTCAAACTTTAAAGAAAAATAAGATACTTACTATAATGGGAAATTACGATGATGCTATAGGAAACTTAAAAATAGTTTGTGGATGTGATTACCCAGATCCTAAAGATGCTGAAAAAGCAGGTCTTTCAATGCACTTTACAGGTCAAACTACAAAAGTTGAAAATAAAGAATACTTAAGAAACTTACCAAAAGAACTAATCTTTAATTTTGATAAAAAAACTATAAGATTTGTTCATGGAAGTACTAGACTTATAAATGAATATTTAAAGGAAAATTCAAAAGAAGCAGATGAGGTTATGAGTGAGTTAGTGGAAAATATATTAGTTTGTGGTCACACTCATATTCCATATGTTAAGTATTATGGTGAAAAATTACTTATTAATGCTGGAAGTGTTGGTAAGCCTAAAACAGGTAATCCTAATGCAAACTATGTAATTATAGATATAAAAAATGAAGATGAGATAGCTAAAACTCCATCAAGTGTTGAAGTAGAAATTATAGAAGTTGAGTATGATTTTGAAAAAATGGCAAATGAGATAGAAGAAAATGAAATACTTCCAAATGACTTTGCAAGACTTATACGAGAAGGCAGTTCTAACTAATACAATTTTAATTTTTAAACTTAAAAAGGTGGTGATTGTAATATGAAAGATATTACTAACGGAGATATAAAAAATATAGTTAGAGATAGCTATAAGAAAATTGTAAAAAATGAATCTAATCTAAGTTGTTGTGGGGAAGATATATCTAAAAGTATAGGTTATTCTAATGAGGATATGGATACAGTTCCAAAAGATTCTAACTTAGGCTTAGGGTGTGGAAACCCTCACTTAATTGCAGATATAAAAGAAGGTGAAACTGTCCTTGACTTAGGTAGTGGAGCCGGATTTGACTGCTTTTTAGCATCTAAAAAAGTTGGAAATAATGGACTTGTTATAGGTGTTGATATGACTCCAGAGATGTTAAGTCAAGCAAGAAGCAATGCATTAACTAACAATTATAAAAACGTCGACTTTAGATTAGGTGAAATTGAAAACTTACCTGTAGCAAATGATTTAGTTGATGTTATAATATCAAACTGTGTTATAAACCTATCTCCTAACAAGCAAAGAGTCTATGATGAGGCTTATCGTGTGCTTAAAAATGGAGGTAGGTTATCTATATCAGATATAGTCCTTATGAAAGATTTAACTCAAGAAATGAAACAAGATGAAAAACTATATTGTGGCTGAGTCACAGGAGCCTCTTCAGTTGAAGAGTTAGAAGTTTACTTATCAAATTCAGGATTTAAAAATATAAAAATAGATGTCAAACCTGTTTCTAAAGAGTATGAAGAGAAGTGGGGTCATAACTTAAACGTAGGTGAGTATATTATGTCTGCCTCAGTTACAGCTATTAAATAGAAACAATTAATAAAAAAGTATATCCTTTGGGATATACTTTTTTATTGATATATTAATAGTCTAATTCAACTCTAAGGCTAATTCATTGTCAGTATAAAATTTGCATTTTGAATTTAAGCATTCTTTATTTAAACTATTGAAATTGCACTTTAAATCTAAAGTTTTATCTAAATCTACATTTAAATGTTCTTTAGTAAAATCTATTGCTGTTTCTATAGCTGTAAAAGAATCTCTTTTACAACATCTTGGCCCTCCATACTTACTTATGTTTTCAAGTGCCTTTGATGTCATTAAGTTACAAAGTCCCCATTCCTCTTTATTCATAGGTCCTGACTCTTGTATTAAACTAGTATAAATCCCACAACCTACTCCAGCTCCACATGCTCCATAAAATCCACAGAATCCCCCTAATACGTTCTTAGCTCTTTTTTGACACTCATCTAATAAACTTTTTAACTTTTCTTTTTCATTAGTTTTATTTAAAAATGCAGTGCTTAATACTGCTGGGACTAAGTAATGATGCTCTGGTCCATGCATCTTAATTGCTGGATGCTTCATTAAATCTACTGCCATTTCTAATGGATTTATACTATCACTATTTAAACAGTAGTTAGTTATAGCCGTAAGCGCATCACTACTATGACATGAATCACATACATAGTGTCCATTTTTACATACTATAGCTGATTCGTAAGTTTTTTTACAGAAATAACATACTCTTTCCTTACTTTCATTTTCATAAAGCACTTCCTCATTACAAATTAAACAATTAAACTTATTCACTTTTATTCACCCCTTAATGTATAAAGCTATATCCTAGTATTCCCAATTATAATTATACATTTTAGAAATTCATACTAATAGTACTTTTTGTAAAAAAATTTATTATAAATCTTTTTAATATAACGTTATTCTAAATGCTGAGATTAAAGGTATTTAGAATAAAATTTAATTTGCAAATTTACATATACATATTTTGGATAGTAAAAATTTGAATTTGAACATATTGATAGTAAATAGTAATTACAAGTTTATTGTTTTAACTGAAATTAATTAATAAATTTAAACAATAATAGGACTGTTACTTTAGAAATGTATTAAGATACCGTATGTTAATTCTCAAATCCCATGTTAGATGTTAACTTTGATACTCAACATCTAAATAATAATATTGAAAGGATTAATTTATATATATTTTTCTATAAGTAGAG
>NZ_LBBT01000294.1 GCF_001006285.1 Paraclostridium benzoelyticum | reverse complement strand
GAAGGAGACTTAAAATTGAAAAAGGTTATAAAAAAATTAATGGGAAAAATCCCTATATTTAAAGACTATTTTAATATAGTAAAAACAAAGATACCAATTAACTTAAAACAGTATTTAAAATATAAGACATTTAATAGAAACAAAAAGATTTATTGGCCAGTACATAAAAATTCTATAGTAAATGGAAACGTAGAGATTGGTATCAATAGTTCAGTAGGAGCAACACCAGGATGTTATATACAAGGGATTGGGAAGGTTAAAGTAGGAGATTATACGTTACTAGCTCCAAATGTAGGGATTATAAGTGCAAATCATGATTTATATGACTATAGAAAGCATATTAAAAAGGAAGTTTTAATAGGAGACTATTGTTGGATAGGAATGAACTCAGTTATACTTCCAGGAGTTAAATTAGGAAATCATACTATAGTAGCTGCGAATTCTGTTGTTACAAAAAGCTTTAGTGATGGATATTGTGTATTAGGTGGTAACCCAGCTAAAATAATCAAAAAATTAAATAAAGAAGAGTGTACAGATTATAGAGACGAAGAAGAGTATTATGGATATATCCCTAAAGATAAGTTTAAAAGATATAAAGATAAATATTTAAATAATATAGGATAAACATAGCAAATAGAAAAGTATTAATTTTACTAAATA
>NZ_LBBT01000293.1 GCF_001006285.1 Paraclostridium benzoelyticum | reverse complement strand
CCAAAGATATAAATGCTATAATTAATACAAATATAAATATTTTTTTCATATTGTTTCTCAAAATCTTTTCTCTCCTCAATGTTTCCCGTGTTTAAACTATATTAATATTACCCTAAATTTATATTATCAAACAATCCTCAAAAATCAGTATAAAATTTTGTTACTTGACTTTTTTATTATAAAGTGACTACGCTTATAGTAAATATGATTTTGTAGGAGGTTTTTTAATGATTGGTACTGAAATTGGAATAAGAGCTATTCTAGGGTTTTTGTTTATAGGTTATGGGCTTATAGTTTCTGGAATAGAGAAGTGTAAAGGACTTCCTTTCTTTTATTCTAAAGACCAGATAAATGGATCTATAAATGGTTTTATATGCTTATCTGTAGGAGTACTATTATTATGGACTAATCCAAAGCAAGGCATAACTTCTGCTATTATCGCTATTGTTCTATATGCTATAGTAAAGTTTGTAGTAGGTAAAGTCGTTGAAAACAAAATAAAAAAGGAAGAAAAAAATAATAAAAATATATAAAATCCATCTAATAAATTACAATTAATAAGGGTTCGTTATTATATATAAAATACTATAAAGCTTTTCAGCTTGTATTTCAATATATAATAACGAACCCTTTTATAATAATTTCATTTATACATCTAGATACTCCAATATACAAATCCTATTTATAACTATTGCACTTAAACTATTTTTTTCTTTCTTTTTTGATTTAAAAATCCCATTAATGTCATAATTGATAATACAAGCATAAAACATATAGATAATAATTTTTTCATAATCATGTCCCCCATACTTTTTTTGTCATTTTATAAACATTGCGTTTTATAATTCAAATATACCATTTTTGTATATATATATCAATCTATTTTCGGAACCTTCCAAATTTTCACACCAATCATCGTATTTAATATTCAATTTTTTCTCTCCACTCATATAATAAATTAACCACTATTAAAAGTAAATAGATATATAAAAGGAGTATTAATATGTTTTAGCTACATTTCAAGCATCTTTTCAGCTTGTATAGCAAAACATATCAGTACTCCTTCTCTCATATTTATCTTAATAAAATTGGATATTGTTATATTTCAGCTACATTTCAAGCTTCTTTCCAGCTTGTGTAGCGAAATATATCAATGTTCACTTGCTCTATAACCCTATTAACATATTCATAAGTTTATTGTTTCTACTTATAAACTCATCTAATTCTTTAGCGTCTAATTCTTTATTTGCAAGTAATGCAACATCTACAATTTGATTACATATTAATTCTATTTGATCCTTTTTGCTTTCATCGTCTTTTAAAGATACTAACTTTTTAATTATAGGGCTATTGTCATTTATAACTAAAGTTTTTTCTTCTTCAAAACTCATTCCAAGATCCATTCCTGCAAATTGAGATTTCATTTCAGCCATTCTTCTAGATTGTTCAGATACTAATATTATAGCTGTAGTGTCCTCGCTCTTTAAGCTTTCTACAGAATACTCTTTTACTTTATCTTTAACATATTCTTTGAATAAGTTTTCTATTTCTGTTTTATTTTCTTTGTTTTCATCTTCATTTTTGTCTTTTAATACATCTGATAAATCTGCATCTATTCTATTAAATGTAACTCCTTGATTTTTAAATTCTATAAAAGATATAAAGTGATTATCTATGCTAGAGTCTAGTATAACTGCATCTAAATCATAATCTTTAAATAACTTAATATATTGTGATTGCTGTTCTTCATCACTTACATAGAATACTTTATTTTCATGTTTTCCCTTACATTTTTCTAAATAATCATTAAGTGTAATATAATTTGAATTTATATCTTTAAACAATAAAATATCTTTTATCTTATCATAGAATCCTTCATCTTTTAAGCATCCAAATTTAATAAACACTTGTATATCATCCCAGAATTTTTCAAAGTTGTCTCTTTCATTTTTATAAAGTGATTTTAGTTTATCCGCAACTTTTTTAATTATATGCTTAGATATTTTACTTACATCCTTATCATTTTGCAAGAAACTTCTAGATACATTTAATGGTAAGTCCGGGCAATCTATTACACCTTTTAGTAATAATAAGAACTCTGGTATAACCTCTTTTATGTTATCTGCAACGAAAACTTGGTTATTATATAATTTAACTTTACCTTCTATAAGTTCAAATTCATTTTTTAATTTAGGGAAATATAATATTCCTTTTAAATTAAATGGATAGTCTACGTTTAGATGTATCCAGAATAATGGCTCATCAAATGTATTAAATACTTTTCTGTAAAACTCTTTATATTCATCATCTGTGCAATCTTTTGGAGATTTTAACCATAAAGGATAAGTATCATTTAACGGTTTTATTTCATTTTCACTATTCTCATCTTTTTCTTTAGAGCTATCTCTAACATCTAAG
Source organism: Paraclostridium benzoelyticum (assembly GCF_001006285.1). Classification (GTDB taxonomy): domain Bacteria; phylum Bacillota; class Clostridia; order Peptostreptococcales; family Peptostreptococcaceae; genus Paraclostridium; species Paraclostridium benzoelyticum. The sequence continues at coordinate 39,739 of NZ_LBBT01000293.1, read as the reverse complement.
TAAATATTTACAGGTAAGAATGAACAGTATTTGTCTATTATGCTTCTTACTGTATATTCTTCTAAAAACTCTTTGCTATCATCAGCTAAAAATAAAGTTATAGTAGTACCTCTTGAATTTCTATCTTCACTTGCTGAAAGTTCATATTCTGTTTGACCTTCACTTATCCATTTTACAGCTTGAGCTCCTTCTTTGTATGATAAAGTATCTATTTGAACTTTGCTAGCTACCATAAAAGCTGAATAAAAACCTAATCCAAAGTGTCCAATAATATCATTTTCTTCACTCATTTTATCTTTATATTTGTTTACAAAGTCTTCAGCTCCTGAAAATGCAACTTGATTTATATATTTTTCAACTTCTTCTTCAGTCATCCCGATTCCATTATCTTTAAATATAAGAGTTGAACTGTCTTTATCTATTATTACATTAATTTTATAATCTTGTTCTTGTTTATTTTCTACTTCCCCTAGTGATACTAATTTTTTATATTTATTTATAGCATCACAACCATTACTTATAAGCTCTCTTACAAATATATCCTTGTCAGAATATAACCACTTTTTTATTATAGGAAATATGTTTTCTGTATGTATTGATATGTTTCCTTTTTTATTTTCCATTTTATCTCCTCCTTAAATTTATGTTTATTAAATAAAATTGGGATAAAGTAAATCCCCCTACATTTATTATTTTACCATCTTTGTTAGCACTGTCAATATCAGAGTGCTAATTTTTTTAAAATAGATTACAAATCAAAAAAATGTTGTTAAAATGATACTATAAACAAAATTAAAGAGGTGATGAATGTGGAGTTTGAAAACAAGGATGACATTAGAAATACAATAATACTAGAAGCATCTAAACTTTTTATTCAACAGGGGTATACAAAAACAACAATAAGACAAATAGCACAAGTCTGCAATTTAGGGAGAGGACATTTATACTATTATTTTAAGAAAAAAGAAGATATTGTTTTATATCTTTATAAAAACTTAATTGAAAAAATTTATTTTCATACAAAGAGATCAAGTAGTGAGTCTATAGATCCTCTACTTAGTTATGCAATAACCCAGTATATATATATAAAGACTATAGCAACCAATCAATCTTTATTTAGAGTATACATAGAAGCATCTGAAATAGACTCAGTAAGAAAAGAATATCTTAAAACTCTAGGTGAAATATTAAAGTCCAATTTAAGAGAATTAAATTTTGATTTTAAGGAAAAAGATATAAGCCTAAGCATTGTAATTGGTTCAGCTGGAGAAGATGAACTTTTACGTAGATTTTATAAAAATGATATTAACTTAACACTAGATGAAATTATTGAAAGTACAATAAAAACTAGACTGTTACTATTAAATATAGGACAAGAAAAAGTAATTCAAATTATTTTAGATACTAAGGAAGTAACAAATAACATAGAAATTAATGAAATAATAAAAAACATAAATATACTTGACATATAGGTTGTACTACTCATACAATCTATTTTGTAAACAAATTTGGGCATGCCTAAATATTTTAGAGGGGGGTAAACTTTAGATGAGGGGATTGTCAAAACAAATAGCTAAAAGAAATAAGTTGATTTTATTAATAGCTATACTATTATTAGTTCCATCGGCAATTGGCTTTTTAAACACAGACATAAACTATGATATCTTAAGTTATTTACCAGATAATTTATCGACAACTCAAGCAGAAAGAATACTTAAAGATGAGTTTGATTGCGGATCTTTGGCTATGTTAATAGTTGAAAACATGGAAGATAAAGATGTATCTAAACTCAAAGAAAAGTTAACTAAAGTTGAAGGTGTAAAAGATGTTTTATGGGTTGATGATGCTGTAGATTTATCAGTCCCTAGAGAACTTCTTCCAAAAGATGTAACTGACTTATTATATACTGAAAATTCAACGCTTATGGTTATTAAGTTAGAAGAAGGTTCTGCAGCTCTTAAAACATTAAATGCTGTGGAAGAAATAAGAAAAGTTACAGGAAAGCAAGCATTTTTAAGTGGTATGGCAAGTATCATAAAAGACACTAAAGACATTTCAGATAAAGAAACTCCACTATATGTAATAGTCGCTGTAGTACTTACATTGATAGTTTTAAGTTTTACAATGGATTCATATGTTACTCCATTTATATTTTTACTTAGTATAGGATTTGCGATAATCTATAACTTTGGTAGTAACATAATATTTGGTGAAATTTCTTATTTAACTAAAGCTCTAAGTGCTGTATTGCAACTTGGAGTTACCATGGACTACTCCATATTCTTGCTTCATAGATATGATGAAGAAAGGTCAAAATACGATAGTCATATAGATGCAATGGCCATAGCTATTGCAAATACAACAACAGCAGTATTTGGTAGTTCATTAACTACAGTAGCAGGGTTTTTAGCTCTTTGTGCAATGGATTTGGCTCTTGGAATGGATATGGGCTTAGTTATGGCAAAAGGAGTTTTACTAGGAGTTTTATGTACAGTTACTATACTACCTTCTCTTATACTACTATTTGACAAGCAAATTCATAAATACAAACACAAACCAATTTTACCTACATTTAAAAAATCATCACAAATAGTTGTTAAACATTACAAATTATTAGTAGTTCTATTTTTATTGATGTTTATACCATCTTTAATAGGTTCATCAAATGCAAAAGTTTATTATAACCTAGACGAATCTTTACCTGATGATTTACCATCTATAGTTTCTACAAATAAATTAAAAGATGACTACAAAATGAATAGTACAAATATAATTCTAGTTAAGGATTCACTTGATTCTTATAAAGTTGAGCAAATGATTAAAGAAATTGAGAATTTAGATGGAATAAATTCAGTTGTTGCACTTGAAAAGATAATAGGGCCTGCAATAGTTGAAGATATACTTCCAAGTGATTTAATAAGCTCTGTTAAATCTGGAGGATACGAACAACTTATAGTAAATTCTGAATATAGAGCTGCAACAGATGAAGCTGGAATTCAAATAGATAAGCTAAATAATATAGTTCATAAATACGACAGAGATGGTTTAGTTGGAGGAGAAGCACCTTTAACTGATGACCTTATAAAAATTGCTGACACAGATTTTAAAAAAGTAAGTTTAGTATCTATAATAGCTATATTTGTAATTATAGCCATAGTGTTTAAATCACTTTCTTTACCTATTTTATTAGTTTTAGCAATTGAATCAGCTATATTCATAAATCTTGGAATACCTTACTATACAGGTACTGTGGAACCTTTTATAGCATCAATAGTAATAGGTACCATTCAACTTGGTGCAACTGTTGACTATGCTATACTTTTAACTTCTAGGTTTAAAGAAGAGTTAGCTGTAAATGATAATAAGTTTGAGGCTATGACAGCTTCAATACAAAGCAGTGCAAGATCAATTGTAACAAGCGCTTTATCATTCTTCTCAGCTACAATAGGTGTTGGACTTATTTCTAAACTTGAAATGATAAGTGCATTATGTTCACTTATGGCAAGAGGAGCTATCATAAGTATGTTTATAATCATTTTTATGCTTCCTGCAATTTTATTAGTTTGCCACAAATTTATAATAAAAACTAGTAAAGGGTTCGTGACTCCACAACCTAAAAATTTAAACAAGGGGGATATATAAGGATGAAAAGAATTAATTTACCAAAAGCTTCAATAGCTACTTTAACTACACTTATGATATTTTTAAATACTGGAATTTGCTTTGCAGATGTAAAAAAAGAAGAAACTGTATATGCCATATTAAATAATAATGGTAGCGTTGAAAAAACTATTGTTTCTACTTGGATAAACAGCGATGAAAAGCTTGGAAAATTTACTGATTCTAGTAATCTTAAAAATATAAAAAATGTAAAAGGTGATGAAAAGCCTGTAATAAAGGATGATTCGGTTGAGTGGAATGTTAACAAAGAGGATTTATACTACCAAGGAGAGAGTTCTAAAAAACTCCCTATTGATGTAGATGTTAAATATGAATTAAATGGCAAGAAAGTTAGTGCTAAGGAAATCACTGGGAAGTCAGGTAAATTTAAAATAACTATAGACCTTAAAAATAATGAAAAGAGAATACGTAAAGTAAACGGTAAAAATAGAGATATGTATGTACCATTTTTAACAGCTACTGAAGTTTTATTTGAAAGAGATAATTTTAAAAATATAAAAATAAATAGTGGAGAACTTTTAGACGATGGTAAAAAATCTAGTGTAACATTTGCCTCTTTCCCTGGTTTAAGAGAAAGCTTAGATTTAAGTAAAGATATAGAAGATTATTTAGAATTAGAAGACACACTAGTTATTGAAGGAAATGCAAATAAATTTAAAATGCCTAATATAATGGTTATGGCAACTCCAAAAATTCCAGAGCTTAAAGGAATTGATAAAAACTCTACATTAGATGATTTATCTAAATCTTTAAATGATTTAAGAAAAGGTGGAGATGATTTATTAGATGGATCTAAAAAATTATTGGACGGAAATAATGAATTAAACACTAATTTCGCAAAATTTGATAAAGGTGTAAAATCTTTAGATAAAGGATCTAAAGATCTAAGCAGTGGGATAGATAAATTAAATCAATCAGCTCCATCTTTAGATAATGGAGCAAAAAGTGTAAGTAGCGGTCTTAGTCAACTAAATGATTCTCAAGGCAAGTTTTCTAACGGTGTTGAATCATTTGTAGGAAATACTAATAAGCTTTACGATGCTTATTCAGCTATTAACAGCGGAATTAATAGTGCTAGCGATGGTGCTAATGCACTTAGTTCTGGCCTTTCTAATGGATCTGGCGGTGTAGATAGTTTAATAGCTTCTACAAACAATATAGACCAAGTCGCTGGAGGGCTAGCTAACATAGCTGGAGCTTTGGACGAATCTAATCCAGAAGTTGCTAATCAATTAAGAGGATTAGCAGGCTCTTTAAATCAAGTGTCTGAAGGTCAAAGAGGTGGGCTAAATAGTTTAAAAGATGGAATGAGCAGTGCTGTAAGTGGAGCTAATAGCTTAAGCGCTGGACTAGAAAAATTAAAATCCGGTTCAAATAGTTTTAGCTCTAATTTCAAATCTTTAGTAGATGCTGGTTCAACTTTAAGCAGTAGTTCAAAACAATTATCAGCAGCTACTAATAAACTTGAAGATGGTAGTAAAAAGTTGGCTGCAGGAACAAGTGAACTAAGCAAAGGTACTAACCAACTATCTCAAGGTAGTAAAAGTTTAGTTAATGGTACTAAATCTTTAAATGATAATTCAAGCAAACTTTTAAAAGGAACAAATGACCTAGCAAAAGGATCTAGCGAATTATATAAAGGGGTTAATAAATTAAAAAAAGATGGGCTAGATAAAATCTATAAAGAAGGAAATACTAAATTATCTGATATACAAGGTTTGGTAGATGTTAAAGATGAAATGGTTAAACTATCTAAAGATTATAATAACTTCTCTGGCCTTAATAAGGATATGGATGGAAAAGTTAAGTTTATAATGAAAATAAATGACTAAATAAAAAGAAGCTGTTTTTACAGCTTCTTTTTATATTCTTTTAAATATCTGACATTTCCAAATTCACAATTTTATTTGTATCTACATTATTTGAAGGATCATACTCAGGCAAACTTTCATCAATATTAATTGGAATAATTATCCTAAATAATGAACCTTTTTCAAGTTTACTTTCTATCTCTATTTTGCCTCCATGAATTTCTATTATTTCTTTTGATATACAAAGGCCTATTCCACTACCTTCATTTTTTCTAGTATATAAGTTATCGACTTGGTAGAATCTTTGGAATATATAGTTTATCTTATTATCGGGTATTCCTACTCCATTATCTTTTACTTCTATAATGATATCCTCTTTATCCTTATATATCGATAACTCTACAACACCATTTTCATTTGTAAACTTAATTGCATTTGATAAAAGATTTAACACAGCCCTTTGCATTTGATAAACATCTATGGCTGTTATTATTTCTTCATATTTCGTGTCAAATATCATACCGATATTTTTTATTTTTGCAAATTCAATACTTGATTCAAAAACATCCTCTATTATACTAACAATATTACAATTTTCTAAATTCAAGCTAAGCATTCCACACTCAGCTTTCGTCATATCTATTATATTATTTGATATTTTTAATAATCTGTATGAGTTTTGATTTATATTTTCTAATTTATCTATGACATCATCTTCTTTAGCTTTCCCCTTAGATATATTATATTCTAAAAGTTTAGTTGTGCCCAATATTATATTTATAGGTGTTCTTAATTCATGACTTAAGTTAACTATGAAGTCAGACTTTAATTTTTCACGTTCTTTTGCTTTTTCTTCGTCTTCTAATTGTTTTTTTATATCTTTTCTATACATTGAAGCTGCTTTAGTAACAAATACAATAGATATTAAAAAAAATACAAGCAAAATAAGCAATAAGTATTTCATCCATGTTGGAGCTAATAGTTCATATTGCCCTTTATTTATTAAGTTTACATTTGTTCCTACATCAAAAGGATCTATATCATATTCATATATACTTTTATAGTCAACATACGCCTTTGCAGATGGCTCTACCTCATCTTTTATTTTTTCAATAGGAGTTCCATTTTTTATTTTTACTATCATATCACATATAATCTTCGCTTGCTCTTGTCCTATATCTACGTGTCCTCCAATAATACCTGCATGTAGATAAGTCTGATCATTTGAATATATGGGTGAACTACTATACTTTTTAATATCACGTATTAAATCCTTAGGTTCTACATATCCACTTGATTTTTTGCACTGAAATTCACCAGCTATAATGTTTATAGTATCTGGCTTATCATCTGACTTTTTTAATTTAGATATTATATCTTCACTGTAATTGCTTTGTATGTAATTTATATCTATTTGATCGTTTAAATAAGTGTCTATCAATTTATTAATCTCGCTTTTTATAGACTCTCCATACTTAGACTTTTCAACTATTAAATTTATATTTTTAGTTTGTTGATTAAGTGAATAGACCAAGTTCATTAAACTTAAACTATCATCACCATGATATATACCCGCCATGTATTTTTTTTCTTCTTTACTTCCATCTAATTTTCCATCTACTCCACTAAATACTAACGGAATTTTGTAAAAACTGCTATTTTGATTTAAAACTTCTTTATTAAATACTTCAAAAGACTCATCATTTACAGTATATATAGCATCTATACTTCCCCTTGGATACTTTTCATTTAACATGTGTTTTAATGACTCTATATATTCGTCATTATAATTGTTTCTAAAATCTAGGTACTCTATTTTAAAGTTTATACTCTCATCAGGATTTTTTTTAGAATAAGATTCTAGCCCATCCATTATAGCTGCTTCCCAGTGATGCCCTTGATTATATGAGTTTAATACCAAAACGTTAAATCCTCTAGATTCTTTTTCGTATGCTTCATATGCTTGTACCCTATAATTAAAAACTTTGAAAAAGATTATAAAAACAAATATGAATATAAAAATATATTTTTTCGTTCCCCGCTTTTTTTTCATTAAAAAGTCTCCCTGCCCTTACTTAAATGTACTTCAAATATAATAATTCTACATATAGCTCCTTTTTACCTTCTGTTTCATAAAATTTTTACATTATTAAATTTATTCATTTATATCATAAGTTCAATTTAATAATACAACTGGTACACTTTAAATATTTTATACATACATATAAACTAATAGATTATTTAGGAGGGATTTTTTTGTATAAGGGATTATTGACGATTAAAGTGACTGATGAAATTACAAACTTCCCAATTGAAGGAGTTTCTATAAATATATGTGCAATTCCTAAAGAAGGAAGCACAAAAAGCAAATATATTTATAAAAATCTCATTACCAATTCATCCGGTATGATAAAAAAAATTTCATTAGATGCACCAAATTTTATTTACTCTCAAGTTCCTAATTCACCTAGGGCTTACAGTACGTATATACTAACAATATCTAAAGAAGGTTATCAAACAGTTGTAATACAAGGAGTTCAAATTCTTCCTCTTGTAGAAGCTATTCAAAATATTTCACTTTCAAAAATATCTGCTTTTACTACTAAAACTAAAAAAATTTATAAAATTAGTGATAACGTATTATACGGAAATTTTCAACCTAAAATACTTGAAGACGACTTAAAACCAATACCATTTGTTTTATCAAATGTTGTAGTTCCAGAATATATAATAGTTCATGATGGTATGCCAAGTGATAAAAATGCACCTAATTATTGGATCCCGTTTAGAGATTATATTAAAAACGTTGCAAGCTCTGAGATTTACGCTACATGGCCAACAGAAACAATATATGCAAATGTAGTAGCTATAGTTTCATTTACTTTAAATAGAGTTTATACTGAATGGTATAGAAATATGGGATATGATTTTACAATTACATCTACTACAGCATATGACCATAAATTTATATACAATAGAAATATTTTCGATACTATAAGTATCGTTGTTGATAATATATTTAATGTATATATTCAAAGACCAAAAGGAAATCCTCAACCCCTATTAGCTCAATACTGCGATGGAATTCAAACTCAATGCCCTGGTAAAATGACCCAATGGGGAAGTAAGTATCTAGGAGATCAAGGTTATAAGTTTGATGAAATTTTAAGATATTACTACGGCCAAGATATAGGACTTCAAGGTACGGATATGATAAAAGGAGTTCCTTCTTCATTCCCAGGATATACACTTACACTTTGGTCTACAGGCGAACCAGTTAGAACTATACAAAATCAATTAAATGCTATAGCCAATGCTTATCCTGCTTTACCTAAAGTTGATGTTGATGGTATTTACGGTCCAAAAACACAAGAAAGCGTTCGTAAATTCCAAGAAATATTTAGAATGAATCAAAGCGGAAACGTTGATTTTGCTACTTGGTATGCTATATCTAAAATTTATGTAGCAGTAACTAAAATAGCAGAGTTTGAAATATAAATTAAAATAGTAAAAACAAATAGTGAAAGTGGTAATAGAAGTTTTAGCGACCTTCAAAGCATCTTTCCAGCTTTGGAAGCAAAACTACTGTTACCACCTTCATAACTACAAAATTTTTAAACTTAGCTTAATTTTGTGAAGCCCAATCAGCAGGATAAGTTACATATATAAATCTAGCATAATCCTTAACTGAGAATTGTATACTACTACCTTTTGGTATTAATATTAACTCTCCTGCAGATGCTGATACCGTTTTTCCATTAATTATGATATCTAAAGTTCCTTCTATTACATAATCTACTTCGTCATAATCTAATGTCCAATCAAATGTAGTTTCTTTCATCTCCATTATTCCACATCCTAATCTAGGACTTTCTTCTAATGTAAATAAGTCTTTAGTATATACTACATCACTTGGATTTCCTGTATCTAATCTATTTGACTCATCAACTTTTACAGTTGGAAGTTTTATAGAAATTACTCCACTTTCATCTTTATCTCTTAGAAAGTCAACACTATTTTCACTTCCATTTATCTTTTCTTGTATTATTTGTCTTACTAACTGTTCTAACATAGATTTATCTAAATTCTTTATATCCATCTTAAGCATTCTCCTTTTTTAACATCTTGTTTGCTAATTTCATAGCTAAAATAACTGCAGTAATTCCTCCAACTAACTTAGCTACTATCATTGGTGCTATCATCTCAGCATTAAATCCAGCAGTAAATCCTAAATGATCTCCAAATACAAATGCCGCAGATACAGCAAATGCTACATTTATAATCTTACCTCTTTCATCCATATCTTTCATCATACCAAACATAGGTATGCAGTTAGCTAAACTTGCTACTAATCCAGCTGCTGCTATATCATTCATTCCTAAAAGTTTTCCTAAAGCCATAAGTGGTTTATTGAAAACTTTAGTTATAACAAATACTAATGGGAATGCTCCTGCTAAAACTATAGCTATATCTCCAACAATTTCTATTCCCTCGCTAATAGGGTTCATTCCTGGTATTACAACAATTCCAGTTAAAGCTTCAACTATTGCTGCTGCAAGTCCTAAAGTTATTACTATTACAACACCTTTACCAAAGTAAGTAAATCCTTTTATCATTGCACTTTCAAACTTTAATAATCCTAAAGCTATTATTGCTGCAAATATTATTATAGGAATTAAGTTTTTAATTATCATCATTACATCAAATCCTGCAACTAACCCTCCTATAAACGCTCCTATAGGTATAGTTATTATTCCTGCAAGAATTCCTGTTGCTAAGAATTTTTGATCTTCTTTATCTATTATTCCAAGTGCTACCGGTATTATAAATACTATAGTTGGTCCCATCATAGCTCCAACTATAAGTCCTCCAAACAATCCTGCGTTTGGATCTTTTGCAAGTTCCATTGCTAGGGGTGCTCCACCCATATCATTTGCTAATATAGAACCTGCAAACATAGCTGGGTCAGCTCCTAACATATCAAATACAGGAACTATAATAGGTCTTAATACATCTGCTAGTACTGGAGCTAAACATATTACCCCTACCATTGCAACTGCAAGTGATCCCATAGCAACAATACCTTCTTCAAATTGTTCACCTAACCCAAATTTATTGCCTATGCACTTATCTATAGCACCCAATACCATAAATGCTACCATTATATAGATTATAATTTCATTTATACTCATGGCTATCCTCTCCCTATTAAATGTTTTATTATTTTTTCATCTACATGAGGCATTACTAAAGCTTGTATCACATCTTTGTCCTTCAACTCTTTTTTACCTTCATCTATTCCGTAATTTACGCTACTTAAACTTCCACAAACTATATATACAAGTTTTCCACCTATTGCAAATGACAATTGAAGTTTAATTATGGTTGTATCGCTACTTTTTAATGTTTTGTCTAATGCTTTTAATCCTGCACATACTTTGCTAGTTTCCATAACCCCTATACAATTAACTTCATTTATAGGTTCATACTTGTTTTTTAATGCACCTATTATACTTTCGTGTACTGAGTTTATAACAAAACTATCTACGACAAACCCTTGTGATATACTAAGTCCATACTCAATAGCGGTATTAACTTCTCCTGTATCACCGCTTATAATTATTATAAACTTTCCAGGGCAAATACTTTTTAAGTATAATATATCAACATAAGATTTTTTGACCATTTCATTAGATACTTCAATTCCCTTTGCAATACTTCTAAACTCTATAGAGCCTATGCTTTTATTCATCATGTACCTCTAGTGAATCTACAACGCCAACTATAGTAGCATCAACTGGTATAGATCTATCCTCCAAAGATTCTCTAGCTCCAGATCCTCTTGTTACTAATACTAAATCTCCATTGCCTGCTCCTGCATTATCAGCTGCAACTAAAAATCCATCACAATATGAATCGTTATCTTTTAAAAGTTTTAAAACTAATAGTTTTTGTCCACATAATTTCTCATCTTTTCTTGTTGCCCAAACGTTTCCAACTACTTTTCCAATTTCCATAAGAATATCTCCTTTACTCTTTATCTACTTTTAAGTTGTGTATTCTTATAAAATCATTAGCTAGTGGGGTTACTAAACTTCTCTTCCCTAATAAAATTTTATCTATACCATTTATTTGAGGTTTTCTTAAATCAGATTCTGATATAAGTTTTTTACTTCTCAAATCAAGTGTATTCTCAGTTAAATTTACATTTACTTTAATTTCTGTATTGTCTTTTACATATTCCTCTTTGTAGTTAACCTTAGTTTCATTTAATATGCTTTTAGGGTTATTTATAATTTCTACTCCATAGCTCTTAATTTCTTTTTCAAAGTTTAAATATTTATTATATAAAGTCTTAGGTGCTGTTTGCTTGTACCTTTTATATTCAAGTCCATCTTCCATTACATAAACTTTTTTTCCGCTCATAATCATCTTTAATATAAAACGTTCTTCATCTGATACGCTATTTCCCATAGCTAAATTACAAAGCCCTCTCAAACAAAGCCTTGATATTACTAAAACATCACAATCTTTTATATCTTTGTTATAATTTAAAACTTTAAATTTATCATTTAAGAATTTATATTTTTCTTCATCTCTTTCCCTCATTAATACACACTTAGGAAGATCATTATTGTCTTTTATAGCTTGATTTTCAAGTTTTTTATATATTTCATCTACTATAAATTCTATAAGCTTATCATAATCCATACATATCACCTACCTTATAGATTATTTTTTATTATTCTAGCTAAACATCCTTTGCTAAATCCACATGCATTGGCTTCATCATAATCAATATGCATAAATGTCTCAAAGTTTTTGTTAACTCTTATAACAACATCATCAAATATTAATGGTCTTTTTCCAAATACCTTAACCTTTACAACTTCATTGTCAGAAACGTTGAACTTTTTAGCATCTTCTTCATTCATATGCACATGTCTTTTTGCTACCATAAGACCTTTTTCTAATTCAATGCTATCTTTTTCTGTGTATATTTTTATCCCTAATGTTCCGTTTAAATCTCCACTTTGCTTTATAGGGGCTTTTAATCCTAATTGAGAACAATCAGTTAAAGATACTTCAACTTGAGTTTGTGCTCTTTCTGGTCCAAGTACTATAACATTTTTAAATTCGCCTTTAGGTCCACTTATACAAACTCTTTCTTTACAAGCATATTGCCCTGGTTGAGATAAATCCTTTATCTTTGTAAGTTGATAACCTACTCCAAATAATTTATCTATATCCGCTCTACTTAAATGAATATGTCTTCCAGATGCTTCAACTTCTATAAACGCTTCTTTTTTTACTCTTTTTACAACTTCATCTACGATATTATCTAATGCTATATTCATGCTATCCTCCAACTATTTATATTTATTTGTTCTAATTTTATAGATCATAATCCAAAATACTGAGGATAATCGGTTTAAAGCTTTTATTAAATCTTCTCTTTCAACTTGTCCATATTCTCCTTTGAAAGCTTCATATGCAGCAAGTTCAACCTCTCTTGTTAGTGTTCTTATACTATTTATCTCAACTACCATTTCTCCCATTTCATAATTTGGAAACTCATGACCTATTCCAAAGTATTTTTTAGGATAATGAGATTGTTCTCTTAGTTCTTCAGGTGTCAATCCTAAAAGTTTAAATTCTTCTAATTTTTCTTCTAAAACTTCACATCTCATTATAGTTCTAACAAACACTAAAACTTCCTGAAGATCTTTTAGTAACTTTTTCATTTCATGCTTTTGACATAAAATCTGAGCTTGTAAAATTCTAGCTTCTAAGGAATCTACCTTACCTCTTAAAATAATTCTTTTATGATCTTTAAATACAAGTAAATTACCGTTTAAAGAAGTCATATGTTCAGGTTTTTCGTCTAAGTTAGCTCCAAATACAGTAACATACTTATATCTTTTTTCTTGTTTTACATCAGCTTTATCTTCACTAGTTTTATTTTTTTCTATTTCATCTAATGAGTTTACGTATTTTAAAGCTATATTTTTATCAGTTAAATACGATTTTGCTGAAGGAGTTATAATTTGTCCCTTTTCTATATAAAACTCTTTTACATCTGTATGTCCTATTTTTTTTCTTACTTCACTTTCTGTTAAAACACCCATATCCTCACAACTCCTATCGGATGTGTAAAAAGGGGTGTCTCAATTGAAACAACCCCTATTTACTTAAATTTTTATTACTTTTCGCTAACTTTTGGTAATATAGCGTCTACTTCAAAGTGTGGTCTTGGTATAACGTGTACTGATACTAATTCTCCTACTCTTTCAGCTGCAGCTGCTCCTGCATCTGTTGCAGCTTTAACAGCTCCAACATCTCCTCTTACCATTACTGTAACTAATCCTCCACCAACTTGCTCTTTTCCAACTAATTGAACGTTTGCTGCTTTAACCATTGCATCTGCTGCTTCTATTGCTCCTACTAATCCTTTAGTTTCTATCATTCCTAATGCATTTGCGTTTGCCATAATCTTATCCTCCAAAATTTTTATAGTTTATTTTAATTTTTTATTTAGTATACTTTTTAATTATCTTAATTCTTCAATTATTCTTTTCACTAAAATATTTATTAAATCTTCGTTATCACCTAAAGATATGTTTGCATTTGTATTTTGAGGTCTATCTCCTCTTATTTCTTCCATTTCTTTAACTCCATAAGCTACTTTTTTAATGTTTATTAAATCAAGTGGGCCTATATTGTTTGATGTTGAACTTCCACCTATAGCTCCACATCCTAATGTTAGAGCTGGAGTTAAGTTTGTTGAAGCTCCTATTCCTCCAAGAGTAGATGGAGTGTTTACTAAAACTCTAGATACTGGCATATGAAGAGCAAATATTTTTACTAGTTCTTCATTGTTAGCATGCATTGAGAATGTATGCCCAGCACCTTCATTTAATAGTATTTCTCTACATCTAGTTATTACAGAATCTATATTTTTTTCTACATAGAATGCAAGTATTGGTGTAAGCTTTTCTCTAGAGTAAGCTACATCCGGTCCTACTTTTGTTTCTCTTGCCACTAAAACTTTAGCTGTACTTGGTACATTGTTTAAATTTGCTAATTTACAAATAGTTTCAACACTTTTCCCAACTATTTGAGGATTCATAGTTCCATTAGCTCTCATTATGAATTTTGAAAGTTTTTGGCTTTCCTCTTCATTTAATAAGTAAGCTCCTTGATTTTTAAGTTCACTTACAACTTCATTTTCAATAGATTCTTCTATTACTATAGATTGTTCTGATGCACATATAGTTCCATTGTCAAATGTTTTAGAATCTATTATTCTTTTAATAGCTACCTTTATATCTGCACTTTTATCTATAAAGGCTGGTCCATTTCCAGGTCCAACTCCTATAGCTGGTGTTCCTGATGAGTATGCAGCTTTAACCATTGCTTCTCCACCTGTTGCAAGTATTAATGAAGTTAATTTATGCTTCATTAATTCACTTGTACCTTGTAAACTAGGTATTGTTATACATCCTATTGCATCTTTTGGGCATCCTGCATTAACTGCTGCATTTCTTATTATTTCTACAGTTTCAAGGATACACTTTTTAGCATTTGGATGTGGAGAAAATACTATAGCATTTCCACCTTTTAAAGCAATCATAGCTTTATATATTACAGTAGACGTTGGGTTAGTTGATGGTATAAGTCCAGCTACTACTCCAACCGGTGTTGCTATATCTATTGTTTTGTTTTCTCTATCTTCACCTATTATCCCAACTGTTTTTGTATCTTTTAAAGTTTCATAAACCATCTTAGATGCAAATACATTTTTAATTATTTTGTCTTCATATTTTCCAAATCCAGTTTCTTCATTAGCCATTTTAGCTAGCTTTTCAGCATTTTCAAATCCTGCATCTGCAATAGCTTTTACTATTTTATCTATTTGTTCTTGGTTCATAGATTCTAGTTTTTGCTGTGCAGCTTTAGCATTTTTCACAAGAGTTCTAACTTCTTGTATTGATACTAAATCTTTATCTAAAAGTGTCATTTTTACTCATCCTCTCTATAAAACTTATCTACTAAAGAAATTAATTCTTCTTTCTTTAAAGCATTTAATTCTTTATATGTCTTCTTTGATCCCAATGACTTAGCTAAGTTTTTAAGTTCTTTTACACTAAGATTTGATAAATTAGGTTTTTCTAACTCATCTTTCTTCTCATTGTGTTTTTCTACCTCTACACTATCTATTTCTATCTCTTCTTGAATATCTTCTACTTCTTTTATTTCAAATTCTTTTTCTACTTCTTTTTCTTCTATTTTATGTACAGTTTCTTCTTCTACACTTTTAATATATTCTTTTTTAAATAAAGCATCATGTACATCTGCATGTAATCTTGGTATAACATGTGTAGCTCTTAATACGCCTACTTTCTCAGCAGCATATTTAGCAGCTTCTACTGCTGACTTTACGGCTCCAACATCTCCACTTACTTCAATTGTAACTATGCCTTGTCCTACCTTTTGTATTCCAACAACTTCTACGCTTGCAGATTTTAAACAAACATCTAGAGCTTCTATCGCAGCAACATAACCAATTGTTTCAACTAATCCTAAAGCATTCATTATCTAACCTTAAAATCCTGTTGGGTTGTCTGCTACAGCTATAACAGCTTGTGCAAAAGCATCACACGCTGCCTTACAAGCTGACTGCGAACCTGTAAGAAGTGCTCCTGCAAAGTTTGTTTCTGTAGGTGGTTCAAATAACTCACATAAAGAAACGTCTGCTGCTTTAAGTGCTGCATCTAAAGCATACATTGCTTCAAGCGGAGGTGCTACTAGATAAGCTAACGCCTCTCCTTCTCTTATGTTTGCTACCTTTGAAAGGTAAGTTCCTGTTCTTGAAACACAGTGAGCATAATATGCTATTGAATCATCATCATTAGCACTTATAAAAGTTGCTCCATATTCCATAAAATCTAAAACTGCATTTAATCCACTTCTTACTTCTGCTGGACTTGGTCCTGCTATAATCCCGATTACTTCTCCAGCTAATTTTGTTGAAGCGTTTGCCGCTCCTGCATACATTGATTTTGCATAAACTACATCTACTTCAGCAGCTTTTGTTGCTTCATCAAGAGCAGTATATGTTACATCATCACAATCAGCTGTTATTAATCCTAAACTTTTATGATGTTGTTCTAAATTTAATTTTTTAGCCATTTCCAAACTTACATTTGAAATTATCTTTACTCCTAGGACATTAGGGCGTATTGCATCATTTTTCATAGTTTAACTCCTCCTATATAGATTACTTAAGATCTATTCCTGAAACTTTTTTCTCTAACATAGTTTTTATTAATTCTGCTATGTGTGCACCAGCCTCAACTGCTGTAGTTCCACCTTTGTGGATATTTGATATAACAGTTCTCTTAGCTTCTGCCATTCCTATATATGGTTTGTATGCAATGTATGCTGACATAGATTCTGCAGTTACAAGACCTGGTCTTTCTCCTACTAACATACATATAACTTCGCTTCCTAATTCTTCTCCTAGATGATCCATAGCTCCAACTCTACAATGTTTAACAAATAATATTTCACTAGAATCTATTCCATACATTTTTAAACCTTGCTTTATAGCTGGTACTATATCTTTTAAGTTAGCTTCTATTGCTGCTGAACTTAATCCATCTCCTGCCATTAATAATACTTTTTGATTAGTTCCAAACTTAGATTTTATTTTATCCATAGTTTCTTTTGAAAATCTTCTTCCAAGATCTGGTCTTGTGATATATTCATCTTTACTTTCACAAAGTGTTTCAACTTCGAATAAGTTATTTTCTTTTATAAATTCATCAGAAACATATGAGAAAACAGAGTCTTGTGCCGCAGCATGGTCTGCTCTAAATCTTAGTGCAGTAGCTGTTTTATATCTTGCTCCACATCTTCCAGTTCCTAATCTTGCAGGAGTTTTTGCTTTCATATCTAAGTAAGCATCTTTATCCTTTGGATTTTCAACTAATAATTGTTTCTTTATATCTACTGTTGTTATATCTTCTATAAATTCATCATTTCCATCTATTTGTGTAGTAACTTGCTTTGTTACCTCGTTTATTGAGTTTGCATCAATTTGTCCAACCATTTGGCCAACTAGTTGCTCTACTAATGTTTTTAAATCTTTTTCGTTCATAACTTAGCCCCCTATCCTAATAATATAGATCCATCTCCTGCTTTTTCTAATAACTTACCATCTTTACTAAATTCCATATTTTCTAACCAGCTGTCAAACTTCTTAATTGCTGTTAATCCAAACATTTCTCTAAGAGCAGCTGTTTCATGGTATCCTGTTGTTTGATAGTTAAGCATTACGTCATCTCCATGAGGTATTCCCATAAAGTATGTACATCCTGCTGCTGTTAATAAAATAGCTAAATTTTCTATATCATTTTGATCTGCTTTCATATGGTTTGTGTAACAAGCATCAACGCCCATTGGTAATCCACTTAATTTACCCATAAAGTGATCTTCAAGTCCCGCTCTTATAACTTCTTTTGCATCGTATAAGTATTCAGGCCCTATAAAACCAACAACTGTGTTTACTAAGAATGGATTAAATCTCTTTGCAAATCCATAACATCTAGCTTCCATAGTAACCTGATCTATTCCATGGTGAGCTTCTGATGAAAGTTCTGAACCTTGTCCTGTTTCAAAGTACATTACATTTGGTCCTGTGCAAGTTCCTTGTTTTAAAACTAATTGTCTTGCTTCTTCAATTGTTGCAGCATCAAATCCAAATGCCTCATTTCCCTTTTGAGAACCTGCAATTGATTGGAATATAAGGTCTGTTGGAGCACCTTTTCTAACAGCTTCCATTTGAGTAGTAACGTGTGCAAGTACACAAATTTGAGTAGGTATATCAAACTTTTGTTTTACTTCTTCAAATCTTTTTAAAACTTTAGTTACACTCTCAACTGAATCATCAACAGGGTTTAACCCAAGTACTGCATCTCCTATTCCATAAGTTAATCCTTCTAAAAGTGATGCTAATATTCCATCTGGATCATCTGTTGGATGGTTTGGTTGAAGTCTTGCCGATAAAGTTCCTGGTTCTCCTATTGTTGTGTTACAATGTGCTTTTACTATTATTTTTTTAGCAGCATAAACTAAATCCATATTAGACATTAATTTTGCAACTGCAGCTATCATTTCAGAAGTTAATCCTCTTGAAATTCTGCTTATATCATCACCTGTAGTGTTTGAATCTAGTAACCATTCCCTTAAGTCTGATACTGTCCAATCTTTTATTTCCTCATATATTTTTTCATTTAAGTCATCCATTATTATTCTTGTAACTTCATCTATTTCATAAGGTACCGCTGGGTTATTTTTTATATCTTCTAACTTTATATTAGATAAAACAACCTTAGCTGCAACTCTTTCTTCTGAAGAAGTAGCTGCAACGCCTGCTAACTTATCTCCTGATTTTTCTTCATTAGCCTTAGCCATTACATCGTATAACCCATTAAACTTATACGTATGTCCAAATAGTTTCGTTTGTAAAATCATTGACTTTCCTCCTTTTATTAGTTAAAAACCAGTGTCTTTATTACTACTGGTAATACTTGACCTTGTGCTATTGGCTTTCCAATATCTATATAATCTCCATTTTCAACTTTAACGCTATCTAGGCATATTAAATTCTTTTTAAAGTTCAATTTGGAATACATACTTTGACCTAAAACTTTAGCCATATCACATTCAACAATAACTATAAATTCTAAATCTCTATCGATTATTTCTTGCATTCCATCTACTAGTCCATCTGCATATGTTTGTATGTCTGAGAAACTAGGATTTGATTTACCTTCAATAGCAATTACAATATTTTGAAGATCATTTTCTAATTTAAACCAATTTAATTTATTTTTTATTGCTTTACTTATGTGTTGACTATCTCCTATTTCATCTTCCTTTGATAATTTTAAAACTGGTAAATTTTTAAGAGGAAAACTTTCGCTAGTGTATGTTATAGTGCTTCCACTAACCTCAGTTGTATGAGACCCTGCTCCTACAACAGTTGCTCTTATAGTTTCTATAGATCTTATAATTTTAAGATTTTTGAATTCTTCACAGTTTTTAATAGCTTGACCAAGTAAAATACCTATGTCTCCATATTTGAAGTAGTCATCAATTTCGCCATCATAATAAACATAATCTGCAACTCCACCAGAGAAAGATATACATTTTATATCTTCATCTAATTTAATATTTTTGTTGGTAACTATATAATCAAATAGTTCACTTTTAGGTCTTATGCCTACACTTTCAAGCAACAGTTTAACCATTATATCTATAACAGGCTTTAAATTTTCAACTGTAGCAATAGTTCCTAAATCTAAATTTAATTTGTTATTTTTTATAATCTCTTTGATTTTAGGTGATATATATATAATTTCTTTTGTTGACTTATCAATTTTTATAAGCCTTCCACCTATGTCTAAACATCCAGTGTCACAAACTTCGCCTCTTTTAAAAAGCGCTAAGTTTGTTGTTCCTCCTCCTATGTCTAGATTCACAACACTCGTTGAGTGCTCTTTTGAATATATATGTGCTCCTGCTCCTTTTCCAGAAATAATACTTTCTAAGTCAGGCCCAGCTGTTGCAACTACAAAGTCTCCTGCAAAACCACTTAATGAATGAAGTACATCATTTGCATTTTCTTTTCTAGCAGTTTCACCTGTTATAATAACTGCTCCAGTTTGTATATCTGATTTACAAATATTAGCTTTTTTGTACTCTAGTTCTACTAATTCTTTAATTTTATCTCTGTCAATTTCAGTGTTAGAAATAAGTGGAGTAAAATAAACTTCACTCTTGTAAATAATTTTTTTATCTACAATACTAATTCTTGGAACAGAAAAACTTGAAGCCATGTTTTCTACTATTAACTTTGAAAATATAAGTTGTGTAGTACTTGTTCCTATATCAATTCCAACACTTAATAACTCTTCTTTCATTTATTCACCTCCATACACAAAGTGTGTTTTAAACAAGCAAAGAGGCTTAAAGTTATAATAAGTTTAGGCATATATTTACCTAACTTATCAATAACCTTAAGCCCCTTTGCTTAATTAATACTACCACCTTGTAGATATAGTTATTAATACATATATTAAATTATTTTGGAATTTTAAAAATTATTTTTGTTCCTTTATCAGTAGATATTTTTTCAACATCCCCTTTTAGAACCTGTTTTATATAACTATCGATTATAAATGTCCCTAAATTAGTTTTTAATTTATCATCATTTTCAAATCCAATTCCATCATCAACGATAGCTATGATATTTTTATTTTCTTCTTCATTTACTAGTACTTGTATATTCCCACTATCTTTACCTTCAAAAGCATGATCATAGCAATTTTGAATAGCTTCATTTATAGCTAATAGCAATGCACTGGATTTTTCTCCATTTATTTTAAAATCTTCACCTGTAACATATATATTTATATTTTTATCATCACAATATCCGCCTTGGATATTGCTAATTAATAAATTTATAGCTTGTAAAATGCTTATACTATTATCCATTTGCTTTGATAGCAAGTGATGATTAGATAGTATTGCAAACACCCTGTTAGTTACATTGTCTAGACACATCTTAACTTCTTCGTTATCTGTTAGTCTACTCTGTTTTCTAAGCAAGGAAATTACTGTTTGAAGATTATTTTTTACTCTATGATGAGTTTCTTTAACTGCAATTGATTTAAAAACTAATTCAGCTTCTTTTTCTTTCAATTCAGTTATATCTTGTATTATTTGAATAACTCTAAGTTCTTCAGATTTTCTAACTATTGTTTTTACTTCAAAGAAGCTATAATTTATATTTACTTCTCGTACTTGTTCTATTTTATGACTA
This sequence comes from Paraclostridium benzoelyticum, assembly GCF_001006285.1. GTDB lineage: Bacteria > Bacillota > Clostridia > Peptostreptococcales > Peptostreptococcaceae > Paraclostridium > Paraclostridium benzoelyticum. The sequence goes on along the minus strand of NZ_LBBT01000293.1, from coordinate 18,355 downwards.
CTTATAATATCAATAAATTTTTCACTTTCTAATGATATGTCATCATATTTAACATCTTCTAAATCTTTTTTCATGCCTATAGCTTCATATATCTTTGTAGTGTTTTTATTCTTAAATTTTAGATTTCCGTATTTATCAAACACAAGTATAGCAGCATTTAAATTATCAGTTATAAAACTGTTTTGCTTTATTAAGTTTATTAATTCTTTTGATTCTTTTTTATTTGTATCAAATTCGTCTTTTAACTCTTTGCTTATGTCTTTTTCTACAATCAACACTGCAATTGTTTTATCATTTAGTTCTATAGGTTGTATGCTTTGCCTCACAAGTTTATACTCTTGTGTCAAAGCTTTTATATCTTTTGAGGTAATTCCTGTTAGTAGCGTATTTATAACTCCTGGTTCATTTATACTCAAAGCTTTTTTTCCTACTACATTATTTTTGTAAATAGAATTATTTTTAGCTTTTCCATGAGCCACTACAATAGCCTCTTCTTGGTTTTTCGTTAATATGTCTATAAAGACATCGCTTTCATAAAAGTTAGCCATTAGATCTAAGGATTTTGAAATATCAATTACTTTGTCAATTTCTTCACTATTTAAGTTAGAATACTCTTGACATAACGCTTTTATCATATTATTATTCCTCGTAACCTATAATAATAGTTTTTGCAATTTCAAGCATAGAAGTTCTTTTATCCATACTAAGTTTTCTTATTCTTGTATATGCTTCTTCCTCATCAATTTCAAATTCTCTTATAAGTATCCCTTTGGCTCTTTCTACTAACTTCCTTTCAGTCAACTTATTGCTTATCTTATCGAGGTCTTTTTTCATCTTTTCAAATTCTCTTACTTTACCTATACACATTTCAATTGTTGGTATAAATATCTTCTCATTAATAGGTTTCACTAGATATCCAAAGGCACCTATTTCTTTTGCTTTTTTTAAATACTCATCCCCTTCAAAAGAAGTTGATAAAAGTATTCCTCCTGCTAAGTTATCTTTTGTTATTATCTTACCAGCTTTAAGTCCATCTAACATTGGCATATCTATATCCATTATAACTAAATCTGGATTATACTTTTTGCATGCTTCAACAGCTTCAAATCCATCACATGCTTCTCCAACAACATTATATCCTCTATCAGTTAGAATGTCTTTTATATCCATTCTGATTATTGGTTCATCATCGACTACCAATATATTTCCTTTCATATGTTGCCACCTCACTTTAGCTAACTTAAATATTCAAATAACTCTTCAATACCTATGCCTTTGATAGTATCTACTAAAAATATTTCATTAACACCTGCCATTTTAAGCTTTTCTTTTGCTAGCTCAATTTCATCTTTGTTTGCTATATCTATTTTTGTAATTATACCTATTACATTTTTAGCAAACATACTAGCAAATCCTGGTGCAATATATCCTTCACTTTGTGTAGGGTCGTATACTAATGCTATAGTTTTTGCATCTACAGCTGTAGTTATAAGTGCGCTATACAAACTTCTATTTTCAATATATTCTCCAGGTGTATCTATTGATTGATTGTATAATTCAACTGATTGAGTTTTATTATACTTTATTTCTAAATCATCAAGCTTTTGGCATAGTGTTGTCTTTCCACTACCTGTTTTACCCATAAATATTATATTTTTCATAATTTAAGTCCTCGTTATCTTTGTTGATGTAAAGTTTAACATATTTCCTAGCACTTCTACAACTTCATTAAGAGCTGATTCAACAGAACTTATATCTCCTGTGACAACTACAGATCCACTAAATCTATCTATAAATCCTAATTGTACACCTGATGCTTTTGTTGCTACATCTGCAGCTATAATCGATGCTTCACTTGGAGTTATTGTAAGTATGCCTATTGCATCTTTTTTATCTATTATAAGTCCTAATTTCTTGTATATATCTTCATTTGGATTCGCTATTACATGTGCTAATGTAACTTGTTTTCCAGGAACGTATTCCTGAATGACTCTGCTTTTAGTTTCTTCTGTCATTTTGAAACCTTCTTTCTTAAATCAAATAAAGCTCCTTAAAAATATATACTATCAATATATCTTTAAGAAGCTCCGTTGCTTTTTAATCAATTATCACGCCCTTGTGATAATTTAATTATAGATATACGTTTTCCACTTGTCAATATTTATTTCAAAATATTTAAAAAACCATTTTATTAAGTTTTTATTAAATTATTTGTTTTAATATGTCGATTATTCCCGAATCATTCGGAATTCTAGGGTTTGTCTTAGTGCATCCATCTTTTAAAGCAAGTTGAGCAATTTCTGGTAATAAATTTTCCACATCAACTTTATTCACTTTACAATCTGTTAACTTCATCGGCATATTCATATTTTTTTGCATTTTCTTAATCTCATTTACTAAATTTTTCACACCTAATCTAACATTAGAGCATTCCAGCCCTAACATTTTAGCTATTTGTGCATATTTTTTAGCAGTGTCTGAGTAAGACGCATTATTGTATCCTGAAATATTAGCATTATATTCTATAACATAAGGAAGTAATATTGAATTAGTTCTTCCATGAGGTATATGGAATTTTGCACCTACTATATGTGCTATTCCATGATTTAATCCTAATGACGCTTGATTGAACGCTAATCCTGCCATACATGATGCATTGTGCATTTTTTCTCTAGCCTCTAAATTTGATCCATCTTTATATGCATCAATTAAATATTCGTGTACAAGTTTTATTGCTTTTTCTGCTAATGCATCAGAAAAATCATTACTATCTGTTGATACATAAGCTTCTATAGCATGAGTTAATACATCCATACCAGTGTCTGCTGTTATGAAATTTGGAACCGTTTTTACTAGTTCCGGATCTAATATAGCTTTATTAGGTATTAAATCATCTGAAACAAGAGGGTATTTTGTACCTTTTTGTGCGTCTGTTATTACAGAAAAAGATGTTACTTCTGATCCCGTCCCACTAGTTGTAGGTATTGCAATAAACTCGATTTCATCTATCTTAAATATTTGTTTTGAAAAATCCATTATTGCCTTAGCTGCATCAATTGCTGATCCTCCACCTAATGCAATAATTATATCTGGAGAGTAATCTTTTATTTTTTCCATCCCTTTTACAACTATTTCGATTGGAGGATCTGGCACAATTTCACTAAATATATTACAATCATTTCCTTCTAGATTGATTAATATTTTGTCTATTGTTTTAGATTCAATCATAAATGGGTCTGTTATTATAAATATTTTTTTATTTGTTATATCTTTTAATGATTCTAAAGCTCCTATACCGCAGCTTATTTTTGTCTTTATTTCAAAGTTGTACATTTGTATTTCCCCTTTTCTTTTTTAAGTACAAAAAAGCTCCATAGATTAATCTATGGAGCTTCGTTGCTTCCTAATGCACCTCTTTGTGCTATTTTAAATATACTATATAAAATTTATCATTGTCAATAAATAAGTTATATTTTATTTACATAACTGGAAGCTTAATTACAAACTCGCTTCCTTTACCTAATTCACTATATACTAAAATATTTCCTCCATGCTCAGCTACTATAGCTTTTGATATAGCAAGTCCAACTCCTATACCTCCTGTGTCTTTAGACCTTGACTTGTCAACCCTATAAAATCTTTCAAATATATAGTTTAATTCATCTTCAGGTATTCCAATTCCATTGTCTTTTATAGATATATTTATGCTATCATCATAATTTTCTACTTTAATTAAAATGTTTCCTCCATAGTTTGTGTATTTTATTGCATTAACTAAAATATTGACTATAACTTGAGAAAATTTTTCTTTATCTACATATGCAAAAACTTTATTTAATTCATATTCAATTTTTATATTTTTTTCTAAAGCTTTTGATTCATAAGTATATGTTATATTTTTTATAAAATCACTTAAGTTAGTTTTAGTTTTATTCAACTCATTTAGCGAACTATCAAATGTAGATAAATTTTTAATTGAACCTATTAACTTTCCTAACCTTTGAACTTCTTCTCTTATACTTGTAAGCCTCTCTGGCGTTGGATCCCAAATTCCATCAATAATAGCATCTAAATGTCCTTGAATATTGGTTACAGGAGTCCTAAGTTCATGCGCTATATCAGTTGTTAACTGTTTTCTTAAAAGTTCTTGCTTGTTTAGTTCCTCAGCTAACATATCTATAGACTTTGTAAGTTCATTAACTTCTTTTATATTGCTTTTATAATTCAATCTATTTTTATAGTTTCCACTTCCTATAACTTTAGCAATTTTAGATACATTTTTTATAGGGTTGGAAATAGACTTTGAAATTATTACAGATATTATTATAACGCTTATTACAGCTACTATACTTATAAATATCATAAATTTATTCATAATATTTAAAAATTCAAGATCATCTTCCATGTAATAAATAGAATCATAATGTATTATCCTTTCATCCCCTACTAACTGCTTATCATCATATATGTCAAATTTATATTCTTTAAGTTTCCCATTCCAATTTTGATTAATACTTTTCATATTCTTTTTTATTGTATTCAATCTTTGATTTGATAATAGCTTTTCATCTTCAAAAACACTCCAAACCAATTTTCCATTTTTGTCATACACCTCTAGAGCTATCCCTTTTCTTATTGCATCTTCACCTAAAAGTTTTATGTTTTCTACATCCCATATATCGTTGTCATATACATTTTGTAAATCAAATACAAGGTGGTTTACCTCATCCTTATTATTTTCATCAACATATTTGCTGAAGACACTTTTGAATGACGAGTTTATGAATATAGAAATAATAATTGTTATTAAAGTAACTATAACTGAAAATGCTATTAAAATTTGACTATTTAGAGAAATATATTTTTTATTCTTCTTCAAATTTATATCCTACTCCATATACAGTTTTTATTATTTTGCAGTCTCTAGAATCAATCTCTATCTTTTGCCTTAAATTTTTTATATGACTATCTATAACCCTATCAAATTTTTCTAAATGGTCTTCTACTACATTTTCTAAAAGTTCTTCTCTGGTATATATTTTTTTAGGATTCGAGGCCATCACCAATAATAGTTTGTATTCTGTGTTAGTTAAAATAACACTTTTTCCCCTAACTTTCACTTCATGGTTTTTTGTATTTATTTCAATTTGATTTTTAAATTTTATATTTTCACTATTCTCTAACTCATGACTTCGTTTTAATACAGATTTTATTCTTAAAATTAATTCTTTCACATTAAATGGTTTGCATATATAATCATCACAACCTAATTCAAAACCTTCAATTCTATCATCGTCTTCTGTTTTTGCACTTAACATAATTATAGCTACATTCATCAATTTACAATTATTTCGTATATAATTACAAATTTCTTCGCCACTTATATCAGGTAACATCCTGTCTAATAAAACTATATCATACTGATTGTTGTCAAGATAATTGATAGCATCATTTCCATTGTATACTACATCAGTTTTATATCCTTCTTTATCTAAATAAGCTTTTACAAACTCACAAATCTTTTTTTCATCATCTACAAGTAGTATATTTATCATCGCCTACCCCATCTCTTATTAATTTTACTTAAAAATTAATTTTTCTTTTTCTCATTCCAACATTAAGCACTAAACCTAGTGCTGATAATGAACCAACCAAGGAACTTGCTCCATAACTAATAAATGGAAGTGTTATTCCTGTAACAGGTATTAATGCCATAGTCATACCTATATTTTGAATAATTTGGTATGCAAACATACTAGTTACTCCAATTATAATTAAAGTTCCATAAAAATCCTTTGACTCTTTTGCATCCTTTAGCATTGTTAATAAAAATGCTCCATATAATATCACTAAAGCTCCCATTCCTATTAGCCCCAATTCTTCTCCTATAACAGCAAATATAAAGTCACTGTCTGGTACTGGTAAGAAACCATTTTGACTTTGTGTTCCTTCATAAAGACCTTTCCCCTTTACACCACCTGATCCTATAGCTATCATAGATTGGACAACTTGATAATTTCCTTTATAACTTAAATCATTAGGATTTAAGAAAGCTTCTATTCTAACTTTTTGATGCGGAGCTAAACATGTATAAATTAATGGTAATAATAATACGCCTATTAAAATAGTATTTCTTATTATTTTACCATTAAGTCCTGATACAAATAACATTCCAAACATTATACATATAAAAACTATAGTTCCTCCTAAGTCTGGCTGCAGCAACATTAAAAGTAGAACTGGCATAGCTTTTAATACTGCTGGTATTATTTGTTTTATATTATTTAGTTTACCTTTATATCCTTCTGCAATTTTAGCGTAACTTATTATGAAAGTAAGCTTGGCAATTTCTGATGTTTGAAGATATAGTGGCCCTAATTTTATCCATCTTCTAGACCCTTCTTGTACTACTCCTAATCCAGGTACCCATATACTTAATAATAATATTATAGTAAATATATAAAAAAGCTTATGATATTTACCTATTTTAATATAGTCAATTTTTATAGTGAAAATTATTAAAGCAACCCCTATTCCAAATGCCAATAATTGTTTCATTATTTCTCTATAGTTACCGGTTATATTTGCATGAGTTGCAGTTGTTAGCATTACAAGTCCAAATATAAATATAAGTGTAACATTTAATATTAATTTCCAGTTTAAATTTTTTATATGCTTAGGTGTTAATTTTTCCATAATCCTAATCCTCTTTCTCGTTTCTATTTTCTAGTTATATAAACTACAAATTTATAAAAGGATTATAAAAATTAATTATGGAGAAATTATGGAGATTATTTGAGAGTAAATATAAAAGGGATATTTTAAAATATCCCTTTTATATTTACTCTATTTATTCATAAATAAAATTATCTATTAATCTTGTATTTCCAATAAAAACAGCTACTGCAATCAACGAACCATCCTCAATAGTTCTTACACTTTTTATAGTGTTATTATCAACTGTACTTATATAATCAATTTTGGCTAAAGGTTCTTTACTAATTTCATTTTTTATAAAATTAATTATTTTTTTAGAATCTCTTTCTCCACCTTTTATTAAAGATTTTGCTTTCTTTAATGATTTATTTATTATAGTTGCAGCTTGTCTTTCTTCTTTGCTTAAATATGTATTTCTTGAACTCTTAGCTAATCCATCAGCTTCTCTAACTATAGCACAACTTACAATTTCAATATCAAAATTTAAATCTATTACCATTTGCTTTATTATAGAAAGTTGTTGAGCATCTTTTTGTCCAAAATATGCTTTATCTGGATTTACTATATTAAATAACTTACTCACAACCGTACAAACTCCTCTAAAATGAGTTGGTCTGCTTTTCCCGCATAATCCAGAAGTTAAATTATTCAAGTCTACAAAAGTGCTAAATTCGTCTGTATACATTTCTTCAACACTTGGATTAAATATTAAACTAGCTCCATTTTTTTCACATATATCACTATCCCTATCTATATTCCTTGGATATGTAGATAAATCTTCATTTATTCCAAATTGCATTGGATTTACAAATATACTTACAATCACTCTATCATTATCCTCACTAGCCTTTTTTATTAAGCTTTCATGTCCTTCATGTAGGTATCCCATAGTGGGTACAAGTGCTACACTTAATCCATCATTTTTCCAATCCTTAACTTGTTTTCTTATTTCTTTTATGTTATTTATAATCTTCATGCCCAAATCCCCTTTAATATAGTTTTTCTATTATATCTTCATTTATCTTAAAACTATGTTCTTCACTTGGAAAAACTTCTGTTTTTACTTCATCTATATAATTTGAAAATGCATTTTTCATCTTTTCTCCTATATTTTCATACTTTTTCACAAATTTAGGTGTAAAATCACTAAACATCCCCAACATATCTTGATATACAAGTACTTGGCCATCACAACCAGCACCTGCTCCAATTCCAATAGTAGGTATATTTAGCTTTTTAGTTATAAGTGATGCTAACTTTGATGGCACTCCTTCTAATACAACAGCAAATGCACCTGCATCTTCTACTGCTAGTGCATCTTCAATAAGCTTTTTTGCTGCTAATTCATCCCTACCTTGCACCTTAAATCCACCAAAAGCATTTACAGATTGTGGAGTCAGTCCAATATGCCCCATAACCGGTATAGAAGAGTTAACTATCGATTGTATTTGGTTAAAAATATCTACTCCGCCTTCTAATTTTACCGCATGTGCTCTTCCTTCTTTTATAAGTCTACCTGCATTTACCACCGCATCATATGTAGATGTTTGATAAGACATAAAAGGCATATCTGCAACTATTAAAGTATTTGTACCTCCTCTTGATACTGCTTTTGTATGGTGTATCATATCTTCCATAGTTACAGATAGTGTATCTTCATAACCTAAACACACCATTCCTAATGAGTCTCCAACTAATATTCCATTGATTCCACAACTGTCAATTAACTTTGCAGTTGAATAATCATAAGCTGTAAGCATAGTTAGTTTTTCATTTCTTTCTTTAGCTTCTTTAAAAGTTACAACTGTATTTTTCATATTGTTCCCCCAAGTATTTTTCAATTTTAGAATAATCTTTTTCACAATTTTTAATTTTAGTTATTTTTAATAAGTGTCTAGATAAAATAGTATATAATTCTTTATCTTCATCATCTAAAGCGTAATAGTGATCTTTTATAGTTTCTAAATCACATCTTTCTATAGGCCCTGTTAAACTGTTCAAAACACCTTTTTCCTTTATGTTTTTTATATTAAATTCAATCAGCGGATATAAAGCTTCAATAGCTATATTTTTTTCAAATCCGCATTTTTCAAGATGTTTTATACTTTGATCAATTATAGGAACTATTAAGTTACTAGCGCTTACACAGGCTTCATGATATAAGGATTTATTTTCTTTATTGATCAATAAAACCTTGTTACCTATTGACAAAAATATATTTTTTAAATAATTTATGTATTTTTTGTCTCCTTCAATTGTAATAAATGCTTTAGAAATATTTTTATAAGAATTATATTTATCTGAAATTGCTAATATTGGGTGAATTGAATAACCATATGCACCATATTGGTTTATATTCGAAAAGATTTCTGAGGATTTTGCTCCACTTAAATGACATATTATTTTATTATTAATAGGAAAGCTAATTAGATTATCCCACACAGTTTTTATTTGTGAGTCTTGAGTAGTGATTAATATAACATCACTATCTTGTACTAAATTTTCTAATTTAACATATTGTTTGGTATTTGTGAAAGTTGATGCTTCTTTAGAAGAATGCTCACTTTTGCTATAATACCCCACTAAATTTATATTGTTTTCTTTTAAATATTTTCCCAGGGAAAATCCCATCTTCCCCGCTCCAATAATTCCAAAGTTTATAGTTACCACCTCCTAACGAGTGTGATACTACTAATCAGTCTCATTCTAAAAAGATATGAGCTTCCTATAATAAAATTTTTAATATCCAATTGGTGCAGTTTAATTAAAATACCACCCATGATAAATGTAACTTCATTTTTGTGACATGTCAATAAAAAAGTGGACTTAAAAAGCCCACTTTTTTTACTCTCATATTTATCCAAATTTACGTTTTCTTTCATTCTTTAAGCACAGTTACCCCTAAAGCATCAATAAGATGCTTAAAATCGATTTAAATAGCTTTTAAAGCATATAAAAAAGAAGCCTCCATCGAGACTTCTCCTATTTATTATCCTAATATTTGTATTTCTATGTTTTGTCTTCCGAAAGTTGTACACTCAGATTCACTATTCATGAATATATCTATTTTATTTCCTTTTATAGCTCCTCCACAGTCTTCTGCAGTGAATACCATATCAAACTTAGGTATATAAACCTTTGTTCCGTAAGGTATAACTGAAGGGTCTACAGCTATAGTTCCCCACTTAGGAGTTGTTCCTGTAGCAGTTATAGTATGACCTGAATATGCACTTGCATTTACAGTCATTAATCTTCCACTATTGTTGTTTGATGAAGTTGTTTCTTCAGTTTTTGATGATTCATTTGAAGTATTATTTTGAGTGTTATTTTGTGTATTGTTTGAAACTGCTTCTTCCGACTTCTCTTCTTTAACAGCTGAATCATTTTTTTGCTCTACTGTATTTGTTGTAGCAGCTTTTACCTTAGTATTTTTAGCTTGCTCCATAGCTTGAGATTCAGTTAAAACATAATCTCCAGATATCCAACCCTCTTTTTTATCATCAAGTTTAATTTTATACCAATCATTTTCATGCTCTAATACTTCTACAATAGTTCCATTTGCTAATGATCCTATTTTATCATTTTCTATAGATGGTCCTTTTCTTACGTTTAGTTCAGTAGCTGTTACAGTTCCTTTTTCTTTTTCAGTGTAATCTCCACTTACCCATCCTTCATTTCCGTCTGAAAGTTTAACTTTATTCCATCCATTGCTAGTTTCTAATATTTCAACAACCATTCCTCTGTCTAATGATCCTATTTTATCATTTTCTACAGATGGTCCTTTTCTTACATTTAATTTTTCTGGTGTAACTATTTCTTTCTCTGCAGCGTATATGCTGTTAGTTGAAGCATACATTCCTCCAACTACTAATCCTAATGTTAATACTATTGATTTCTTTGCTCTTTTATTCATACTCATAAAATTCCTCCATTCAATTAAATAAAATTAAAAATTATATATTATTGACCTTAATGTCTTTTTAAATTCATATTGTGTGTATTTGTTACTTTTTCGTAACTTTTTTTAACTTGTTATTAATGTTAATATACTTTTTTATTTTTGTAAACACCTAGAACCAAAAAAAATCAAATTTGGTTACAAAAGAGTTACAATTGGCAACAATGTTTATCTATTGAAATTACAAGGATTCATAGGTATGTGAAATTCACTTAAAATTTTTTTAAATTTTTTTTGTAACAATTATAATTTATGCTATTTTTTGCTTGTTTTATATAATAATCATTGTAAAAAGTAGCATAAATTATAGCTTAATTACATTTTCTATTTTAAATATTATAAATTCACTTTGTAACTTTTAGCTTTTACACATAAATTCACTCATTTTTAATAGTTATTTTGTTACTAATTAAAAAATCATATTATAAGTTTATAAATTTATACTCAAATTAATATAAATCTTAATTTTTTAATTTCGACACAATACTAAAATTGTAGTTTGTTAATTGTTTTATATCCATTGTATATTTGTTATAGATTTTTTCTATGTTAATTTAATGTTAAGTTATTGCATAGATGCAATTTGTCTACTTATTCTATAACGATAAATATTTATCATTTCCTCATATAAATAAAAAATAAGGTTAGTAAAACTAACCTTATTTTTTATTTATATTAATTTTTATTGTTGATTACACATACCTCTACCTTGTCCTTGACCATTTCTCATATGTCTATTGTTTAATCTTTCAGATCTGTTTTGCTTCATATTTTCTAAAAAATCATTTCCTAAATACTTATATACTTTATCATGAATTTCAAAGTATTTGTTTAATTCTTCATCACTTAAATTACTTTTTGGTTGCTTATAGTACTTATCAAATATTAATTTTTCATCTTTTGTAAGTTCGTTGTAACCTTTGTCTATAAGTTTTTGTTGATCATCCGTAAGTCTGCATTCTTGTCTATTTTGCGATCTGTAACTAAGTGAATTATCTGTAGATGATTTTTCATTTGCATTTGCTATAACTCCCATAGATCCAAATCCAATAGCTGATATAACACTAAGTGATAATATTATTTTTTTTAACTTCATAAAACTACCTCCTATTAAATTATCTTTAATATCATTATGACTATCGATTGTTACAACTTAGTTACAAGCAAAAATTTTTTACAATTTTAATTCAAACCAAAATTCGACACCATCTTTTTTATTCAAAACACCACATTTACCGTCATGAAGCTTTATTATTTCTCTTATAATAGATAATCCTAATCCCACTCTATTGTCACTATATGTTCTTGATTTATTAATTCTCATAAAAGAGTCCCATATATCATCTAAATATTCATCTTCTATATTTTCTCCACTATTATATATAGATACTTTTAAATTCTCCTTACATATATATGTAGTTATATTTAAAATACGGTTATCATCTATATGATGTATAGCATTATCTATAAAATTATATAAAACTTGTTGAATTCTAATTTTATCTGCATATATAAAGATATCATTTATATTTAAGGTTACATTTATATGTTTTTCTTTTATCTTTATTTCAAAATTTCTAATAGTTTCTATTATTAAGTCTTTTATATTTAAATTCTCTTTTTTTATACTAAACGTCTTAGACTCTAGCTTATATAAATCTAATAAGTCTTTAACTAATACGCCCATTTTTTCACTTTCTTCATATATTACATCTATATAGTATTCTCGATCCTCATAACTTTTAGCTACATTACTTTTTAAACCTAAAGCATATCCATTTATAACAGTTATAGGAGTTTTTAGCTCATGTGACACACTCGATACAAATTCTTTTCTAAGATTTTCTTGTTTTTCTTTATTTTTAATAAGGACTTCTAATTCATCATTTTTATATTTTAAATCACTTAAGCTACTATTTATCTTGTCAGACAATTTATTTATACTTTGTCCTAATTTCTCAATCTCATCATTAGTTTTTATATCTACGCTTTCATTAAAATCTAAATTTGAAATTTTATCAGTTACTTCATTTAGTTTTCTTATAGGTTTTGTAAACTTAATTGAAAAAATTATAGCCATTATAATAGAAATAATTATTATCGGAATAAAAATAATTATTAAAAAAGTAGAAGCTATCTTTATGCTATTTTCAATTGAACTTATAGGTGTTTTAATAACTGTAGTATATAAGTTATCATTTGTACTCGATATGATTGATAAAAACTCAATATTTTCTGAGTTTTCATGTATTATATATGAAGTTAAATTTCTATTTATATAGTATTTATCTACTACTTCATATTTGTTTTTCATCTTACCCATCATGTGATTATTCATACTCATTCTATTCTTAAATACTAAGTTTCCTTCTTTATTATATATATCTAGATTTAAACCCTTACTTTCGGTTAATTCTAAAAGCTTATTTGATGTATTTTCATCTAAATTTTCATTCAATATTACTTTTATTTCATTTGAGAATTTATCTAATTGTAAACTAGTATACTTTATATATATATCTTTAAAGGTGATAGTAAATATTAATATTCCAACTAGCATCATTGAGTTTATAAGTATTATACCTGTTAATAATTTATTTTTTATGGATTTCATACTAACGCCCAAAAACATAACCAAAACCTCTTATATTTTTAATTAACTCTGATTGAGAACCTAGTTTTTTTCTTAATCTTGTTATATGCGTATCTAATGTTCTTGGATCACCATAATAGTCATAACCCCATACTAGATCTAATAATTTCTCTTTTTTTAGAGATATGCCTATATTATTTAAAAATATAAACATTAATTCATATTCTATTGGTGTAAGTTCAATTTCTTTTTCTCTAATTCTTATTACATTATTATTTAATTGAAGAACTATATCTTCATATTTAAAGATTTGCTTTTCTTTCAATGAGTTAACTCTTTTTAATAAATTTTTTACTCTAGCAATTAGTAACTTCGGATTAAATGGCTTAGAGATATACTCATCTGCACCTATATCAAAGCCAAATAGTTCATCTATATCACTATCTTTTGCTGTTAATATAAGTACAGGAATATCTGATTTTGACTTTATATGCTTACATACATCCCATCCATCTACAATAGGCATCATTATATCTAATATAGCTAGTGATATATTTTCTTTTTCAAACAACTCAATTGCTTCTTTTCCATTCTCAGCTTTATATACATTAAATTCTTCTAATTTTAAGAAATCATTTATTAATCTTAGTATTCTTAAATCATCATCAGCAACTAATATATTAACCATTTCCCATTCTCCTTAATACTTTTTGTTTTATGTTAACATAAAACAAACTCTGGTTAAACACTAGAGCTTGTTTTCTATTTAAATAATTTAAATTTTTCTAATTCTTTAACACTTAAAGGTTTGATATAAAAAATCCTGCTCCAATAATGAAATAAACAGATAATAATTGTACACCTTCTAGCCAATTTGACTCTCCATAACTTGCAACTCTGTTTACAATAAGAACAGAAACGATTAGTGCTACTAATTCAAACGGATTAAATACAATACTCATAGGAGTAAAAAGTAAGCTTAAAAATATTAATACAGGAGCAACAAATAATATTATTTGTAAACTAGATCCAACTGCAATTTCTACAGCAACATCCATCTTATTTTTCATCGCCATTACGACAGCAGTCGAATGTTCTGCTGCATTTCCTATTATAGGTATTATTATTATCCCTACAAAAAATTCACTTAATCCTAATGTTGCCGTTAATGAGTCTACACCACTAACTAAAAATTCGCTTTCGATAGCTATTAATATAGTAGCTATAGCTAAAACAAATATAGATTTTTTAAGTGTCCACTTAGCCTCTCCATTTTCCTCATGCTCTGATGAATATATATCTTTATGTGTATAAAACGAAAATACTAAACTTAATATGTATATTATAAACATTATTACAGCTACAATAATGCTTAATCCCTCATATTTTGTATTTAGTAAGTTAGAATTAATTGTATGAGTAAAAATCGCAGGTACACAAAGTCCTATAACTGCAAATAAAAGCATACTTGATGATACTTCTATAACTTTTTTATTAAATTTCTGATTTTTATGCTTTAGTCCGCCCAACAACATGCTAGCTCCTAGTACAAGTAATATATTTCCTATTACCGATCCTGCGATAGATGCTTTTACTACATCAAATAAGCCTGCTTTTAAAGCAACGAATGAAATAATAAGTTCTGTTGCATTTCCAAATGTAGCATTTAAAAATCCCCCTATTTTAGATCCTGTATAAAAAGCTATTTCTTCTGTAGCTTCTCCCATAAGTCCTGCTAGCGGTACAATTGATAGTGCGGCTAATAAAAACATTACTGTTGGTGGCAACTTCATAAATTCGGCAATTATACTTACCGGTATAAATATAAGCAAGTATTTTAATATTTTCATATGTTCACCTCTTATACGTGTAATTTTTATAGTATTTTTTCTAGCTTATTTTATTCGTATAATATATTATCTACCTTATTTTATCTAAAAATAACTACTAACAAATAAAAAAACATTTAATAGGTAAGGATTTACTCATTTGTAAATCTCCCCATAAATGCTTTTTCACCTAATTGTTTATGTAATTTTTTATAGTTCCTAGAACTAGCATAAATGCACTCCAATATAAAGCACTACAAGTAAATGCCGCATATTCATTTATAATTTCTATCTTTAATAGTATAATTGTTAAAAAAGTAATTATCGTGGCCATTGTTCTAGATATAATTTTATTTTTTAATATATCCTTAAAGTCCATTTTATCTTTTATATTATCTACAGGCGCTAAAGCATATATACATCCCCAACTTAATACCGTAAATAAAACAATTAAAAACTTATATGTTGTTAAATCCTCATAACTACTAGAAAATATAGTAAATATGTATATCCCCATAAACATTAACAATCGTATAATGTAATTTTTAGCCCTGTATCCACAGGCAAATCTTCTTATTATCAAATAACATATTAAAAGTATTATTCCTTGAGTAACTTTGCCGAAGATAGTACCAACTAAAATTACACTTACAAAGCTCATTCCAAAAAATATTAAAGATTTTATTTTATCTCTATATTTTTCAAATTTTTCTGTGTCTATTATATTTTTTAGCACAAGAAATGACACAAGTCTGTCGGTAAGTGATTCAATCATTAAGTCCTCCCTTTTTACCTTTTTATTTTAAATTACCACCTTATATTTGTTTATTCAATACAAATTAAAAAACTAGTCATTAAATGTTTATATTTACCATTTTTCAATGCAAAAACTGACATTTTAGAATAAAAAAAAAGACTGTTTTGAAAACAGTCTTTAAGATGGTTTAACTATTTATATAATTTACTATCCTTTTTTGATAATTCTAATATAATGTATTGTTGGAATTTTTAAATAATGATATCATATGCAAGCATATATTTTTTACAAAGGGGGATTTTATGACAAAAGATATGACAGCTGGTAATCCAGTAAAACTAATTTTATACTTTTCTATACCACTTTTAATAGGTAATATATTTCAACAGTTTTATAGTATGGTTGATACTATAATAGTAGGAAGATTTTTAGGGGTTAAGGCTCTTGCTGCAGTTGGATCAACAGGATCCATGAATTTCCTAATAATAGGATTCGTATTAGGTCTTACTTCAGGCTTTTCTGTTTTAGTGTCTCAAAAGTTTGGAGCTAACGATATTGATGGAGTAAAAAAAGCAGTTGCCAGTGCAATTGTTCTATCTATTATTATGTCAATTTTAATAACAGTTATAAGTGTTGTTACATCAAAATCAATTTTACACTTAATAAATACACCTATTGATATTATAGAGGACGCTCAATCTTATATAGTGGTTATCTATGGAGGAGTATTTGCTACTTTTTTCTATAATATGATATCTAGTATACTCCGTGCTCTTGGTGATAGCAAAACACCTCTATATTTTTTAATAGTAGCATCAATTTTAAATATCATTCTTGATTTATTTTTTATAATAAACTTATCTATGGGAGTTGCTGGTGCAGCTTATGCAACAGTAATTGCTCAAGGCGTTTCCGGAATTTTATGTTTATTTTATATGGCTAAAAAATTCCCTATATTAAAACTTGAGAAAAAACATTTTAAATTTGACAGTTTCTATTTAAAAAAACATTTAAGCATTGGGATTCCAATGGCTATGCAATTTTCTATAACTGCTATAGGCGCAATTGTACTCCAAGGTGCTGTTAATGCATTTGGGTCAACAGTAGTAGCAGCTCATACTGCTGCGTCTAAAGTAGAGCAATTAGTTATGCAACCTAGTATAACATTTGGAGTTACTATGGCAACTTATTGTGCTCAAAACCTAGGGGCTGGAAACATAGAGAGAATAAAAGAAGGTGTAAAAAAATGCACTATTATAAATATCGCTATAGGTCTTGTGGGAGGTCTTATACTATTTTTATTTGGTGATCAATTTGTTAAGCTGTTTGTATCAGGTTCTGATCCAGATGTAGTTGCTTACTCTATGAAATATCTAACTACAGTTGCATTTTTCTTTATACCACTTAGCTTAATATTCATATATAGAAATGCACTTCAAGGAATGGGCTACACTTTTGTTCCTATGTTAGCTGGAGTTTGTGAGTTATTAGCTAGGACGATCGTTGCATTTACACTCCCTTTATTCTTAGGATATTTTGGAGTTTGCTTAGCAGGACCTATGGCTTGGATTGCAGCTTGTATCCCTTTAATACTTGATTATATAAAAAAAATAAATACATTAACTGAGTCTGAAGTTTTATCTATTCATATTTAACAGTCTTAAAATATTTTAAGACTGTTTTTAGTATCAGTTTTTATATTAAACTGATACTTTTTGTTGCAATTAATCCATCTAACTGATACTATATTGTAATATAATTTAATCGGAGGACTCATTATGAATCATAATAAATTTATATTACAAAGATTATCAATAAAAGATGAAACTAGAGCGCTAAAAATTCTTTTATCAGCTATAATAGGTATTTATTTATGTAATTTAACTAATTATTTTAAAGTATCAACTACTGTAATAACTGTAGGAATTGTATTTGCAATGCTTCCAACTGTTTCAGGTGCTAGAACTTATTGCTTACAAAGGTTTTTCGCAAATATATTAGGAGCTATACTAACCTTTTGTATAGGTATTATTTTCAGATGGAATATATATTCACTTGCATTAGTTTGTTCTTCAGATGTATTTATTTTTTATAAATTCAACTTACATAAAACCAAACTCAGTTTAATGAGCTTAGTTTCAGGTAGTCTAATTTTATTTTTTACTATGAGTGATCCATCACAAATACTAGTAAGGCTTTCATCGATTCTATTGGGATCACTTATAGCAATTACCATAAATGAGTTAATTTTACCTATTAACCAAGGCTTTAAAGTTGAAGAATTAATATTTAATTTTTCTAAAGAAGCCTTTAAAATTACTGATTATATGCTTTTAAATATTACAATTTTAGATGTTTTAAATATTAAAAATTTAAATCTATATAATCAATCTATAAAACCCAACTTATTAATTTTAGATAAAGAATCAAAAATTAATTCACTTAAAAATCATTTAAAACATTATAAATTTAAAATTAATACTCTAGATTACCTAGGAATT